>CAMBSA010000097.1 GCA_945869935.1 Bordetella parapertussis
ATAATCGCATGTATCTCCAACCGCCATTAGCTGATCCAGTCGGTACTCCTTTTTGGCAAACGTATCGAAGTCTGATTCCGCTTCCTGCGAACCCGTGGGTATATAGAACTTCTGGTGGATCTCGAAGCGGTGGGGTCGGGAATCTGACCAACCCATTGCGGCTTGAAGAATGTGGTGAAGCGCATCCAGTCGGATACGACCATCGATGTGGATGCTTCGCCAAACTTCCGGCTGCACCTCAAGAAGTTCCAAGAGCAGCACGTATTGTTTGATTTTATGCATTTCCGCAAACGACTAAGTCTGCATAGCGGCTTCTTTTTGGCATCAGCCGGATCCCATCATTCTCTTGGCGTGGCTTCTGTATTGCCGAACAATTGAATTTTCTGGACTCGGATTTTCAGGAATTGCAGTTTCACTGCCAACAATTTTCCAAAACAAACGATCGATGGAGTCCATGTTCCTAAGTTCGCATTCCCAGATCACCAGAACCTGCCATCCCTTTGACTTAAGGTCTCGCATGTTCCGCTTGTCGCGGGCAACATTGCTCTCGAATTTCTTCATCCAGAACTGCTTGTTGGTTCCTGGGGTAGTGGCTTTCTTGCAGTTCTTGTGGCGATGCCAGAAGCAGCCATTTGCAAATATCACTGTCCGATATTTTCGGAAAACAAGATCTGGCCGCCCGGCAAGCCCTTTCTCGTGGAGTATGAACCGAAGACCCGCCGCGTGCAGATAGCGCCTCACCGTCATTTCGGGGAGCGTGTCTCGCGGACCTATCCCGCTCATCATCCTGGACCGTGTTGCACGATCAACCACGTCAGTCATCGAGCCGTCCCGTGCTGGATACTTGTTTTGCAAGTCACATGTGATCCTTGGAAATCGCTTCCGGACGATCCCGACCGCTTGTTGTATTCAGCGGGTACAGCGGCGGCACGTCCATGGCGCGGACAATTTTTCCGATCGCCTCATTGCCGTTGCCGACCTGCGAAAGCCCGTAAGCGACGGAAATTCGATCGAACTCGTTCGCGTTCATTCCGAAGTCAGCCAACTCTGCCGGAACCGGCATCGAGAGTCTCTCCACCTTGAATGTCCACCCCTGGGTAGCGTTGATGATTTCGGCGACTTGAGAGAAATAGCCCATCCGGGACCCTCCTCCGCAAAGAAGCAGGGGCATTCGCGCGAGGTCGTTCGATGTTAGGCCCCTGCCGACTCTGGCATCCTGGATGCATCCGGCCACCTGTAATCGATAATTTTTCTTCAGGAAGATGCCGTCGGCGTCCAGCCCTGTGCACTCAATTGAATAACCTGGAACGTACTGGCCAACGCTTTCAGGAATCGGTCTGAGTCGATCCGTCGGGACCCGTTGGGCCGCAAGGTAGTCGAGTACCTTTTCTTCGGCTTTACCCGCACGTGCTGCGCTTTCCAGCCAATCGATCCGTGCCCGGTGAAGGTTTATGACTCCGTTCTGTTCCACGCGATTGGAGAAGAAGATCAGCTTCGAACCCGAGTCCAGCGCTGTCACCGAAAACAAGGCAGCATCAACGGTGCCGGCCCCGATATCCACCAGCATCATGATCGGCCGGTTATGCCAGTCCCAGCGCACGGCCCGCATGAAACCCTGCAACTGGGCGCTGATCTCCGGTATGACATCGACCTGCTCGGGCTGGAACTCATCGCCTTCGGTCTGCACGTTGTTTTCGATCACGGTCTTCGACCGACGTCTGAACCTATCCACCATGTCGTAGGCAACTTCGGCCGCGGGCTGCGCAGCAACGTTTGCAGCCGCCCAAGCGAGACGCCGAAATCTTGAGACTGTGCGCTCGTCCTCATAGGACCGCGCCGCAATGCCGAGGTTAAGGCGCCATTCGATCTGATGCTTCGCATAGTATTTGCCGTGCTCGGAGAACAACCAGGCACGAGAACGACGAATGACCAGCGCGAGAAAGGCACAGCAATCGTTGAATTCTTCCACCGGTTCATCGCCCGGGGCGTGCAGCAGGCGAAGCTTGAGATCCCGTATCCGCGTTCCCCCTCCCGTCAGGGACCATGAAGAACCGGCGCGATACAGGGCTGACGGGAGCAGATACTCGTCGATGCCCCCCGCGGCGGAACGAAATCTGACAGGCAACGCTAATCCGCGAAGAATGTCCCTGAGAACTACCTTGGTCGTGGATGTCCCGAAGTCCAGCCCGATCACGAAGTCCGTCGCGTTGGAGGGTCTGGTCGTCATCTGCCGTTGATGGCCGGATCTCGCGAGCGTCGGCAAGACTGTGCTTTGCTCCTCCTTCGGGTCGAGCAGCGGGTGTGGCCGAAACTGGCCCTTCTTCACAAGGCGAGGCGGAAGTTCCTGTGGAAGCGCAGCAGAAGATTTATTTGACGGGCGGTCGGCTGGTTGGGTCGTGGCTTTCGGCAGAGCGTTTCGTCCCTTGACTTCACCGTTCGACCTTGCAGGCCCCGGTCCGGGTCGCGAGGGATTCCCTGACTCCCGAACCCGGAGGCGTTCCGATCCGACCGGCGGCGTGTCCTGGCTCCAGGATGCCGGAAGGCCCCGAATGTCGGGTTTCGGATCCTTCTCGGGCGGCTCTCGCTCAACTACCGAGGGTGAAATAAGGTTGGCGCCCGATTTGAGGCCCGCTGCAAGCAACGCATCCCTTAGCTGATTTCCGCTTTTTTTCGATGCCATCCGATTACCCGGCAATCAAGTTATTCGAATCACGCCGGCACAAACCAGCGATGAATCGTGTTGGAGTTCGGTTCGCTTGTCCAGACGAGCCCGTCGCTCCGCTGCACGTTCCCGCGCTTTCACGATCCTGCCCTCGTTCGCCCTGATCGTGCGCATCTTGTTCTGCGCACGCAATCGTGCGATCAGATCCTCGATTCGCGCAATGTCACGCGCCTCGTGCTGATCGACCTGATGCTTCTGGAATGCCACGCGGTCGCGATTCTCGCGAGCCGAATTATCCGTATAAGCAGCGTAGCGCCGCTCCAGCGTGTCCATCACCTCTTCGAAACAGGATCGCACCAGATCACCGTCGATTTCGCCTGTTACGTCTAGCCAGGGCTTGCCTCGCATTGCCGCATGAGTCACGAGACGTTCGGCCTCATCCGCATCGATCATTGCCTTTTTGTCAAAGTGGTACGCCTGAAAAACCAGACGCTCTTCGTTTCGCTCGCCCTCTAGAGACCATCGGGAAACAGCAAATACGAGGTCGCCGGGACTGACAGCCGGCACCACGGTTTTGTCGAGCACAAGACCAGAAAGCACGGCGTTGCGATGGCGCCCATGCGCTTCGAGCCGCTTGCCGATGAACGCGACCAGCGGGTGATACTGCGAGATCGTCTCGGCATCGTGCCTGCCTCGGCGCAGCATGTTTTCGAAAACCACCGGTTGACGGCCCGACGCGGCAGTTGCCAGGCGCGTGCGGCCCTGAACTCTCTCGCGCTCGAGAAAGTCCGCGAAGTCCGCGCGAGTGACTGCGCCGAGATCGAGCTCCCACATCGGCGGGTCTCCATCCTTGGCATTCACCAGCAGTGCCCCCGTGCAGTGCTGGTCGATGAAGTCGCTGACGTAGGCCCTGAGATCTTCAGACGTGACGTATCTGTTGAGATCACGCGCCAGCGCAACGCGATGCTGCAGGTAGTCGCCGTGTGCAACGAGACGTGCGGCATCCTTTTCCAGATCGTTCTCGATCTTCGCTCGTTGCTCGACTGCGATTCGCGTCTGCTCGATGACCCTGTTTTCCTCTTCCGGCGAAAGATGGTGACGCAGGAGGTCGAAACTCATGGACCGCACCATGTCGCCGAGGACACCCTCTATGCCTCCCAGCGCACGCTCGAAGATCCTGAGCCGCTCGAAGAGGCGCACGTAGACCCTTTCGTCCAGCGTCTGGGCGAGGAAGATGTTCATGATGACAATGCGTTCGGCCTTCTGACCGATGCGGTCGATCCGGCCTATGCGCTGCTCCACCCGCATCGGGTTCCAGGGAAGATCGTAGTTCACCAACATGGAAGAAAACTGCAGGTCGATACCCTCGCTCGCCACCTCGGAAGCGAGCAACAGCCGCGGACCGTCGGGGCGGCGGAATCTTTCCAGCGCTGGCTGCTTGTCCATGCCCCCCATCAGGACAACCGAATCCACGCCGATCTCCTTGAACCGCTCCTCGAGATAGAACAAGGTATCTCTGAAATAGGCGAAGAGAACCACCTTGGCACCCGGAAATCGTATCCAGTATTCGAGCAACTGCTCCCGAAGCTTGGCGAATTTCGAATCGTCCCCCCGCAATGCCGCGAAATCGCCGACATCGCGTGCAATCCGGGAAAGCTGCGTGATCAGTGCCTTCGAGCTTGTCCGCCTCCTGCCCGCTGCTTCGTTTCCGAACGCTTCCCACAAGATCTCGTCAGCCTCCGCTTCGAGCGCATCTGCACGGAGCGTCCACGATCGACACGCCGCCGCCATGGAACTGCACATCTGCCGTTGCGGGATCGTCAGCAGGAAGCCCTCTGCCATATCCATCGAAACGCAATATTCGCGAACGGCTTCGGTGACCTGCGCATAGAACTCCTCTTCGATCGGTGTCATTTCCGCCGAAAGAGCCACCGGCTCACGAAGGACCCTGCGCTCGTGAACGTCACGTTTTCGCGTTCGCGTGACGACCTTGGTAATCGGATTGACCCGATCGATCCTTTCGGCAAGTGCGAGCCTCTGTCCCACCGAAGCCAGCATGTTCTCGTCTATCGGCGAATCCATCAGGAACCGCAGCGCTTCGCTGCGCCCGAACAGCTCGCCTCCGCGCAGTTCCTCCAATGCCTCGCGGAAGTCTTCGATCCGCGTATCGGCGCGCAGCAGAAGGTCTCGCAACAGAACCAGCGGCGCGTTCTGCTGGAGTGCCTGATCGAAGGACCATTCGTAGGGGAAGGAGTCGGGGTCGAGAAGATTCAGAAGGTTGAACAGATCCCTGTTGCCCAGATGTACGGGCGTGGCCGAAAGCATCACGAGGTTGCCGGTCATGCGCCTGAGGAGCTGACCCAGCTTCGCCGTCTGGGTCTCGGCGTTGCGCATGTAGTGCGCCTCGTCGATGATGACAAGATCAAGTGGCGGCTCGCCCCCGGCGCTTTCGTCGGCCAGCACGCGGATGCGCGCGGCGAGCGAGGTCTCGTCGTCATCGTCGGGCTCCTCCGCAAGGGAACGCAGACCCTGCATGCTCGCGATGATGGCGAATTCGGCACGGCTGTTGCCTGCGGCCTGTGCCAGCCGGTTGACGGTTTCATCGGTCGAACAGATCAGGGCGTCGACGCCGAATCGATCGGCCAGTTCCTGGCGCCATTTTTCCCGAAGCATGGCCGGACACAGGACCAGCAGGCGCCGTGCGTCCTCGCGGCTGCGCAGCTCGGTCCAGATCAGGCCTGCTTCGATCGTCTTCCCAAGGCCGACCTCGTCGGCAATCAGGATTCCCCGGGAAGGAGAATCCAGGAAGGAAAGAACGGGCTTGAACTGGTAGGCGTAGAAGTCGGTATTGGTGGTGTAGAGGCTGTAGATCAGGTCGGCCAACTTGCCGCCGAGGCGCGCGTGGGTCAGCGCGGCCCGCAATTCGCGGGGATTGACGAACCTGAGCTTCTGCATGTCATCGAAGGGGTCGCCACCGGATTCCGGAATGGCCTCGAGCGCCAGCGCCGGAATCGCCTCCGTGCGATCGGGAAAGATCACCTGCCATCGGGGCATCGACGCGCTGCCCGTAGGATCTCCCGAGAGGACTCCCGCACGGCCGGGATTTGATTTCAGTCTGACACGCAGACCGGCGCGGAATTCGGTGGTCATTCCTTACCTCGGGATCAAGCTATATAGCCTCGCACCTCGCAGGCTCACCTGGTGAGCCAGAACACGAGTATTTTTCGGAATTTGAATTCGGAACGACGGATTCGGTTGCCGGCGATCCTTTCCTCTGAGTTTGCTCGAAGTTTTTTTCTTTCGAGCAACTTGTTCGATTGCATCTTCGCCGACTTGACCGGTGCCGGTAAAGCATTTTCGGCGGGCTGCGCGTGCCCATGGCTGAACGTCGCCAACGTGCTCCATCGACGTCGCAACGCTGGGCGATGCAGAGACTCGCCTTGCCTTCGGACGGACCAGGGCGGAATTTCTCCCAGAAAGGCGTCGACAATCTGGGTCAAATGAGTGACAATTCGTCACACATTCTTCCCTTTTTAAGTCACCCATGAAGCCACCCGAAAACGACCTGGAACTGATCAAGAAGCTTCTGGAAAGCTACGATCAGAAGTTCATCGGGGAGTATCTGAACAGGATCTCTGAAGGGGATTGGTGCCGGGAAACCATCAATCGGTGGCTGAAGGGCAAGGCATCACCGCGACTCAGTCATCACGAGTACGAAGCCCTGCGTCAGTTGCTGCCGCGCCCTCCGGCTCATCACCCGAACTACGAATTCGACTTCGTCGATCTGTTTGCGGGAATCGGCGGAATCAGGCGCGGCTTCGAAGCCGCGGGCGGGCGCTGCGTGTTCACGAGCGAGTGGAACATGCAGGCCGTCCGCACCTACAAGGCGAACCACTATGCGGAGCCGGATGTACACGTGTTCAACGACGACATTCGCAAGGTGACGCTGAGCGACCGGGAGGACGCGTCCGAGAGCGAAATCACCGCAAACATTCACATGATGGTTCCGGATCACGACGTGTTGCTGGCCGGGTTTCCGTGCCAGCCGTTTTCTATTGCAGGGGTCTCCAAGAAGAACGCGCTCGGCCAGGCACACGGGTTCGAGTGCAAGACACAGGGAACCCTGTTCTTCGATGTGGCTCGAATTCTCGAGGTGAAGCGGCCGCCGGCCTTCCTGCTGGAGAACGTCAAGAACCTGAAGAGTCACGACAAGGGCAGAACGTTCAAGGT
>CAMBSA010000098.1 GCA_945869935.1 Bordetella parapertussis
GTGGTGAAGAACAAGGTGGCGCCGCCCTTCCGCGAGGCGATATTCGACATTCTTTACGGCCGCGGCATCTCGCGCGAGGGCGAGGTCCTCGAGCTCGGCGTCAACAACGGGTTCGTGGACAAGTCCGGCGCCTGGTACAACTACAAGAAGGACCGCATCGGCCAGGGCAAGGACAACGCGCGCGACTACCTCGTCGAACATCCCGAGATGTCAGCCGAAATCGAGGCGCGCATCCGCGAGAAACTGGGCGTCAAGAACCCCACCGCACTGGCCCCGGTCGCACCGGCTGCCGCCGAAGAAGCCTGAGCGTGATCACGGACCGCGCCGTGGATCGCCCCCCGGCCCGGTTCATCGTTCAGGCGGTGGCCTGACATGGCCCGCGAACCGAGTCTGCGTGAGCGGGCCTTGCTGTTTTTGGCGAGGCGCGAGCACACGCGTGATGAACTCGAGCGCAAGCTCAAATCGAAAGCCGAGGATCCCGCCTTGCTCGAGGCGCTGCTCGACGAACTCGTGAGTACCGGCAAGCTCTCGGATGCGCGCTTCGCGGAGGCGCGAACCAACACGCTGTCGCGAAAGTTCGGCACCTCGCGCATCCTGCACGAGCTCAAGTCCAAGGGCGTGAGCGCGGAGGCGGCACAGCAGGCGGTCGAGGGGGCGCGTGCCACCGAGGTCACGCGTGCGCGGGAGACCTGGAAAAAGCGCTTTCGCGCGCCCGCGACCACGCGGGAGGAAAAGGCCAAACAGATGCGGTTCCTCCAGTCGCGCGGGTTCTCGTTTGCAGCAATACGCGCCGCGGTGGATGGCGCGGCGGATGAGGAGATTGACGAAGCGCAAGGCGCGCCGGACGACGATGCGGGATGATGCCCGGCAAATGAAGATCAGGGGACATCGCGCATGAGCGCCGAGGGCTGGCAGGAGGAAATGCGCTCGGCCTATCTGTACCGGATAGCGGCCGACAGCGAAAAAGACACACCCCGGGAGGCGCTGTTTCGCGCGCTTGCGGGCGAGGCGGAGTCCCAGGCTGCCATCTGGGCGAGCCGCCAGGGGGGCAAGGTAGCGGGCGGGTACAAGCCTGATCTGCGCACCTGCATCGTCGCCTGGCTGGTGAAGCAGCGCGGTCCGCGCGCGATGCGCGGCGTGCTCTCTGCGATGAAGGTGCGGGGGCTGTCGATCTACACCCACGACGTACCCGGCCATCCGCAACTCACCTCGATCCAGGACATGGCCTCGCGCCACGAAGGGCCAACCGGCGGCGGCAACATGCGCGCGGCGGTGTTCGGCGTCAACGACGGGCTGATCTCGAACGTGAGCCTGATCCTCGGCGTCGCCGGAGCGGCAGCCGAGCCGAAAACCATTCTGCTGACGGGCATCGCCGGCCTTCTCGCCGGCGCGTTCTCGATGGCGGCGGGCGAATGGGTATCGGTGCGCTCGCAGCGCGAGATGTACGAGCACCAGATCGCGCTGGAGAAGAACGAACTCGACGAATACCCGGAGGAAGAGGCGGGCGAACTCGCGTTGATCTATATCGCGCGCGGCATGAACCCGGTCGATGCGAAGCGTATCGCGGATGCGACCATCGCCGATCCCGAGCGGGCGCTCGCGGTGCTTGCGCGCGAGGAGCTCGGCCTCAACCCGGACGAACTCGGCTCGCCCTGGGGTGCGGCGATTTTTTCTTTCCTGTCGTTCGCTTTCGGCGCGGTCGTGCCCTTGCTGCCTTTCCTTTTCCTGAGCGGCGACTCGGCGCTCTATGGCGCGATCGGCCTGACCGGCGTAACGCTGTTCGGTGTCGGTAGCGTGATCAGCCTGTTCACTGGCCGCTCGGCGTGGCGCGACGGACTTCGCATGCTGCTGATCGGAGCAGGTGTCGGCGCAGTGACCTTCGGCATCGGCAAGCTGATCGGCGTGTCGATCGCATGACGGGTGATCCGATGACGGGCGATCGCATGAACCGGGCGGTCGGATGAATCATCCGGTGTTGCACAGTTTCCTCGGGTTCTTCGCGCTTCACGCGCTCGCCTGGGTGCTGTCGGAGCGCCGCGGGCGTTTCGCCGCGCGCCCGGTGTTCGCCGGCATGGTGCTCACGCTCGCGCTCGGCGGCGTGCTGCTCAAGGTGCCGATGGTGAGCGAGGCTTTCCTCGCGGCCAACAACCTGATCACCGTATTGCAGAACGCAACCGATGTCGGCACTTCGTTCGTGTTCGGCTACCTCGGCGGTGCGCCGCTGCCGTTTGCGGAGTCCTATCCCGGCTCGTCCTTCATTCTCGCCACCCGCGCGCTGCCGCTGGTGATCGTGGCCTCCGCGCTCTCGTCGCTGCTTTTCTACTGGGGGGTGCTCCCCTGGGTGGTGCGCGGCTTCGCCTGGGTGCTGGAGCGCACGATGGGCATCGGCGGGTCGGTGGGACTCGCGGCCGCTGCCAACGTTTTCGTCGGCATGGTGGAGGCGCCGCTGTTCGTGCGGCCGTGGCTTGCGCGCATGACACGAAGCGAACTCTTCGTGACCATGAGCTGCGGCATGGCGACGATCGCGGGGACCGTGATGGTCCTCTACGCCGGCATCCTCGGCAAGGTGATCCCCGACATCCTCGGCCATCTTCTGATCGCCTCGATTCTCGCCACGCCGGCGGCGATCGCGGTGTCGCTGCTGATGGTGCCGCCGGAGCGGAGCGAATCCGGGGCGGCGTCGCGCGAGGCGAGCCTGATCCCGACTTCCGAGGCGCGTTCGACCATGGATGCGATCACCCGCGGCACGCTCGATGGCGCGTCGCTCTATATCAACATCGTGGCGATGCTGCTCGCGCTGGTGGCGCTGGTGGCGCTCGCCAACGGCGTGCTCGCCTGGTTCCCGCAGGTAGGCGATGCGCCGCTGACGCTGCAGCGCATGCTCGGATGGGTGATGGCGCCGCTGGTCTGGCTGATGGGCATTCCCTGGTCGGAGGCGGTGACCGCGGGCGCTCTGATGGGCACCAAGACGGTACTGAACGAGCTGATCGCCTACATTGATCTTTCCAACCTGCCGCAGGACACGTTGTCCTCGCGTACCGAGTTGATCATGATCTACGCGATGTGCGGCTTCGCGAATCTAGGCAGCCTCGGCATCATGATCGGCGGCCTGTGCACGATGGCGCCGGAGCGGCGCGACGACATCGTGGCGCTCGGCGCGCGCACGGTGATTTCCGGCACGCTCGCAACCTGTATCGCCGGCAGCGTGGTCGGGATCTTCTACTGAAAACCTGCCCTGGCGGTGCGGCGGCGTGCACAGCGCCATCGTGCACCGCAGCAGGGCACGGCTAGAGCATTTGCTTCCCTCGCCGAATGGCGGGAAAATCCCGAACTTTCAGACATTTGCGGTGCTCCCCATGAAGTCGTCCGAGATTCGCTCCAAATTCCTCCAGTACTTCGAGAAGCAGGGCCACACGGTGGTCGCCTCCAGCGCGCTCGTGCCGGGCAACGACCCGACGCTCCTCTTTACGAATTCGGGCATGGTGCAGTTCAAGGACGTGTTCGTCGGCAAGGAGCAGCGCCCCTACAAGCGCGCCACCACCTCGCAGCGCAGCGTGCGCGCCGGCGGCAAGCACAACGATCTCGAGAACGTCGGTTACACCGCGCGGCACCACACCTTCTTCGAGATGCTGGGAAATTTTTCCTTCGGCGACTACTTCAAGCACGACGCGATCCGTTTTGCCTGGGACCTGCTCACCGGCGTGTACGGTCTGGACAAACAGAAGCTCTGGGTGACGGTCTATCACGAGGACGACGAGGCCTGGGACATCTGGGCGAAGGAAATCGGCGTGCCGGCCGAGCGGATCGTGCGCATCGGCGACAACAAGGGCGCGCGCTACGCGTCCGACAACTTCTGGCAGATGGCGGACACCGGTCCCTGCGGCCCGTGCACCGAGATCTTCTACGACCACGGTCCCGAGGTGGCGGGCGGCCCGCCCGGATCGCCGGACCAGGACGGCGACCGCTACATCGAGATCTGGAACCTTGTTTTCATGCAGTTCGATCGCCAGCCCAACGGCGACATGCCGCGCCTGCCCAAGCCCTGCGTGGACACCGGCATGGGGCTGGAGCGGATCGCGGCGGTGCTGCAACATGTGCACTCGAACTACGAGATCGATCTGTTCGTGAATCTGATCGGCGCCGCGGGACGCGAGACGGGATGCAAGGACCTTGCGGACAATTCGCTGAAAGTCATCGCCGACCACATTCGCGCCTGTTCCTTCCTGATCGTCGACGGCGTGATCCCCGGCAACGAAGGCCGCGGCTATGTGCTTCGCCGGATCATCCGCCGCGCGCTGCGCCACGGCCACAAGCTTGGCCAGAAGCAGCCCTTCTTTCACAGGATCGTCAAGGACCTCGTCGCCGAGATGGGCGAGGCCTATCCCGAGCTTGCGCAGGCGGAGTCGCGCGTGGCGGCGGTGTTGCGCCAGGAAGAGGAGCGCTTCGGCGAGACGCTGGAGAACGGCATGCGCATCCTCGAAGCAGCGCTGCATCGCGAGGACCGGATGCTCGATGGCGAGACGGTATTCCAGCTCTATGACACCTACGGATTCCCGGTGGACCTCACCGCCGACATCGCACGCGAACGAGACATCACCCTCGACATGGCGGGTTTCGAGGCGGCGATGTCGCGCCAGCGCGAACAGGCGCGCGCGGCGGGCAAGTTCAAGGCGAGCGCGGGCGTCGAGTACTCGGGGGAAAAGACAAGCTTCACCGGTTACGAAAAGCTCGTGGACGCCGGCCGCGTCACCGCCCTGTACGTGGATGGCGCAAGCGTGGGCGACATTACCTCCGGCCAGCAGGCGATCGTGGTGCTCGATGTCACGCCGTTCTACGCCGAGTCGGGCGGGCAGGTGGGCGATAGCGGGGAGCTCGTCTCGGCGGGCGGCACCTTCGAAGCGACGGACACGCAGAAGATCCATTCCGATGTTTTCGGACACAACGGTGTGCTTCGCACCGGCAGCCTGAAAGTGGGCGATCGCGTCGAGGCGAAAGTGGACACCGAGTCGCGCCGCCGCACGATGCGCAACCATTCGGTGACGCACCTGATGCACAAGGCGCTGCGCGAAGTGCTCGGCCCGCACGTGCAGCAGAAGGGCTCGCTCGTCGATCCGGACAAGACGCGCTTCGACTTCGCGCACGACAAGCCGCTCTCGGACGAGGAGGTCCGCCGGGTGGAGCTGATCGTCAACGGCGAGATCATGGGCAACGCGGCGACGCGCGCGCAGATCATGTCGATCGAAGAGGCGCAGAAGACCGGCGCGACGATGTTGTTTGGCGAGAAGTACGGCGACGAGGTGCGGGTGCTCGACATCGGCTCTTCGCGTGAATTCTGCGGCGGCACGCACGTGGAACGCACCGGCGACATCGGCGTGTTCAAGATCTATTCCGAGGGCGGCGTGGCCGCGGGCGTGCGGCGGGTCGAGGCGACCACCGGCGGCACCGCGCTTGCAATGATGAATTCCCAGTTGCAGGAGTTCCATGAGGTGGCAAAGCAGGTTCGCGCCACCACCGGGGCCGGCATGGTCGAGCGTGCAGTGAACGCGCTGCTCGAGGAAAAGAAGGTGCTCGAGAAGGAGCTTGCCCGCCTGAAATCGAAGATGGCCTCCTCACAGGGAGATGACCTCGCCGGTCAGGCGGCGGATGTGAAGGGTGCGAAAGTGCTTGCGGCGGTGCTAGAGGGCGCGGACGTAAAGACGCTCCGCGAGACGCTGGACAAGCTCAAGGACAAGCTCAAGAGCGCGGCGATCGTGCTCGGGGCGGTCGAGGGCGGCAAGGTGAGCCTGATCGCGGGTGTCACCGCTGATCTCACCTCGAAGGTGAAAGCCGGCGAACTCGTGAATTTTGTCGCGCAGCAGGTGGGCGGCAAGGGTGGCGGCCGCCCGGACATGGCGCAGGCGGGCGGGACCGATGCCTCGAAACTGCCGGCTGCACTCGCCTCGGTCAGGGACTGGGTCGCCGGGAAACTCTGAGCCGCCGACGAGGGTTCGTTCAGCGGCGGTTCAGTTCACCACACCGGTCTGGGTGTCGTAGGTGAATTCGACGAAGGGCGTGATGTCGAGATAGCGATAACGGCAGGTCTCGCCCGACGCGAACGCCCGGTAGGTGGCATTGCCCGCGCCGCCTGTCTGGATCGACGGGGCCGGTTGCAGGATGGCGTTCCACAGGCGCAGGCAACGCGCCGGCTGGCCGCCGATGACGTTCTGGTTGTTGGTGTCGGTGGGAAAACAGGCGTTGTTGAAATCGACATTCCCATTGCCATAGCCGGGGAGATTGTCCCGATTGCGCCAGAGCGAAGTGAAACAGGCAAGTTGCGCAATCCGGACCGCCTTTTCGAACGCTTCTTCGGTCGCGTCTATCGAGGTTTCTTTTGCGAAACCGACGATGTCGAACATCTTGGGCGCGGCCACGCCGCCGAGCACGGCGAGGATCGCCATGACGCAGACCAGTTCAATCAACGTGAAGCCTGATGCGCGAATATCGGACGTGTACTCGTCGGCGTTTTTCATAGTCTAATCGTGCGGGCGGTGTCGTTCGGCATGGGGTCTGCGTGGGCTTGTCAGAATGCCGGCGGCAGGGCTTGCGAAGCGCCGTCAGTGGCGATTCAACTTGTGCTTTGTGCTGCAGGGTGTCTGTGCGCTGCAGATCTTAGTCAGCTAATTGTAAGGTTTGACTCCAAGGGTGACCATATGTTCCTGAAAAGGACAGTTTTTTTGTTATTAATCAGTGCCTTGGGTTGTTCCTGGGCACAGGATTCCGCGATCGAGGCGACCACCGCGTCTGGCGAAAAAGTTCGTCTGCTATCCGATGGACGCTGGGAATACGCGGACCAGAAAAAGGCGGAGGTTCAG
>CAMBSA010000099.1 GCA_945869935.1 Bordetella parapertussis
GGGTATTCGCAGCGGGTGATGTCCAGGACCATATATATCGTCAGGCGGTAACAAGCGCCGGGTCGGGCTGCATGGCCGCGCTCGATGCCGAAAGATACCTAGACAAACTGGGCTGATATCTAAACAAATCTCACTGTCGATGAAAAACCCTGGCGGCATCGACGAGGAATCTCTCGCCCTGTTTCTCAAGGCGACATCGGGCACAATCCCGATACCCGTCTCTAACAGGGTCAACCACCCTCAAGTACCGCCGCCGCCGTTACCGGTCCAGTCCCTGCTGGATGAGCACTATGCACTAACCGAGAGTATTGATGCGCCGATATCCGTGGACCACGCTCTGGACGGCGGAGATGAACCCGTGTTCCTGCGTCACGGAATCCCCCGGAGCGTACTGCGAAAGTTGCGGCGCGCGCATTGGGTCGCACAGGACGCGCTGGACCTTCACGGACTCAATCGGGAACAGGCAAGAGTTGCACTCGCGGAATTTCTCAAGCGCAACCACCGACTTGGTCACCGGTGTGTGCGGGTGATCCACGGGAAAGGCCTAGGATCTCCGGGGAAAGAGGCCGTATTGAAAGCCAAGGTCAAAACCTGGCTCGCTTTCAGAGACGATGTCCTAGCCTACTGTCAGGCGCCTGCACGGTTAGGAGGAAGTGGCGCCCTTCTCGTTCTTTTGAAGGGATAAGACTCGTCCCGCACTTCGCGGAATTAGTCAGCAGCCAAAAAACTGACCGCAATGGTTCAAATCGCTGCTTCGTCCGTTTCACCCGTTCGAATCCGGACCACCTGCTCAACCGCCGTGACAAAAATCTTTCCGTCTCCGATCTTACCCGTGCGTGCAGCCTTAACGATCGCCTCAATCGCCGGCTCGACGAGTTTCTCGCTGACGACGACCTCGATCTTTACCTTCGGAAGAAAATCCACAACATACTCGGCGCCCCTATAGAGTTCAGTATGGCCCTTTTGGCGTCCAAAACCTTTTACCTCAGTAACCGTCAACCCGGTTACGCCCACCTCTGCGAGCGCCTCCCTCACCTCGTCCAACTTGAAAGGCTTCACCACGGCTTCGATTTTTTTCATGAATTTCTCCGATACGACATACTTACGATTGAGTATAACAAAGTGCCGTCACGCAGGCCGCTGTACGAAAGGAAGGCATATCAGCACTGACTTTGCGCGATGCTTCCTGCCCCCTCCACTGATTAGAACGGGCAACACTCTCGAAATTGAGACGACATCGTATGAAAGATAAAACGACTGAACCCCCCGCCGTATCGAGGGTGATCGAGACTCTCAGCACCGTAGGATCCGCCGACTGGAATGCACTTGCGGGAGACAATCCGTTCGTACGCCATGAATTTCTCAGCGCGCTGGAAGCATCCGGATGTGTGAGTGAGCAGACGGGATGGGCACCGAGGCACATGACGCATTGGCGCAAAGATCAACTTGTTGCCGCGATGCCGCTTTATCTCAAATTTCATTCGTACGGAGAATACGTCTTCGATTGGGCGTGGGCAGATGCCTATCAACGACATGGCTTCCCCTATTATCCGAAACTGCTTTCAGCCATTCCGTTTTCGCCGGTAACCGGACCACGGCTACTCGCGAATGAGCCGTCATTAAGGACGCTCTTGCTCCAGTCCGCGCTTGACCTCGCAAACGAGGGTTCATCCCTGCACGTACTTTTCCCCGAAGATAACGAAGTAGAAATGCTGGAGGCCGGCGGCATGATGATCCGTCGCGGCGTTCAGTTTCATTGGCGTAACATCGGCTACAAAACGTTTGACGAGTTTCTTGGAACCCTCTCCCACGACAAGCGGAAAAAAATAAAACAGGAGCGACGCAAGGTAAGTGAATCAGGCGTCCGGTGCATTCGAATTGCAGGGTCGGATATCCGACCGGACGACTGGCGCTTTTTCAACCGTTGCTACAGAAATACCTATCGCGCACATCATTCGACCCCGTATCTGAATCTGGAGTTCTTTGAACGAATCGGTACGTCGATGCCCGAAAACCTGATGCTCGTCATCGCTGAACTGGACGGGGTCAGGATCGCGAGCACCCTGAACGTATTCAACGGAAACACTCTATACGGTCGATACTGGGGGGCCACTGAACATGTACCCATTCTGCATTTCGAGGCCTGCTACTATCAGGCAATCGAGTTTTGCATCGAGAGAGGCATAGCACTATTCGAGGGCGGTGCCCAAGGTGAGCACAAGCTGGCACGAGGCTTTTTGCCGGTACAGACCCGATCGTTCCACTGGCTGAAGCACGAAGGATTTGCAGACGCGGTAGAGCGCTTCCTCGCTCGCGAAGCGTCGGGAATCGACCGCTATGTGGACGAATTGAGCGACAGATCGCCGTTCAAGCAATCAACGTCTTGAACGCAAATACCGGTCGACTCCGTCAGCGATTTCCTTCTTGGCCTCTTCGGGTCCCACCCAACCGGAAACCCGTACCCACTTGTCAGGCTCCAGGTCCTTGTAGTGCTCGAAGAAGTGCTTGATCTGGTCAAGCGTCGCTTGGGGGACTTCTCTGACAGTCGCAATTCCCCGGTAAAGCGAAGACAACTTGTCGATCGGTACCGCGAGAAGTTTTGTGTCATCCCCTGCTTCGTCTTCCATCTTCAGCATTCCGACTGGCCTGCACCGAACCACTACCCCGGTTATGACAGGCATTGGCGAAAGCACGAGAACATCCACCGGGTCGCCATCCCCGGAAAGCGTTCCGGGGATATAACCGTAATTGCAAGGATAGTGCATTGCCGTCGAAAGAAAGCGGTCCACAAAAACTGCTCCGGTTTCCTTGTCGACTTCGTACTTGATGGGATCCGCATTCATCGGAATTTCAATGATGACGTTGAAGTCATTCGGCAGATCGCTACCCGCGGTAACACGGTCAAGATTCATCGATTTAACTCAACGATTGCAAACTGCAAGGATGTCCATCTGCGACCATTCGAACTGCCCTCAGCGAACGGCCTTCTTGAATGGCATTCCACCGAGCAGAGCCGCAACGGGCTGTGATGGCCTCTTCGCGGATGCCTGGACCGTCTCGGACTTTTCCGTGGCAACCGTATCGCCCGGGCGATACGGTTGACTGAAGATGGGATCGGCCGGCGCCTTGGGCGGTGCCGATCTGGGCTCGCTACGCCGAGGCGGACGCTCGCCTCCTCCACCCGCCAATGCGTCACGGCCACGACCGCGGTCGCGGTCGCCGCCTCCTCGTCCGCCACGCTCGTCTCGACGCTCAGGAGACGGCATCAGCGTACTCACATCGCCCGCACCCGCACCAAAGCCGGCGACAATATCGCGCTCGATCTTGATTTTGATTGTCTTCTCGATCGCCTCGAGTCGCTCGTGCTCCTCCGGGCAAACCAGCGAAATCGCCTCGCCCGTCGCACCGGCGCGACCGGTGCGGCCTATCCGGTGTACATAGTCTTCCGGGGACGAGGGCAACTCAAAATTCACGACGCACGGTAATCCTTCGATATCAAGACCTCGGGCGGCTACGTCCGTGGCGACCAGAACACGAACCTTCCCGTCCTTGAACTCCGCAAGTGCGGCCGTCCGCTCAGCCTGCGTCTTGTCGCCGTGAATCGCTGCCGCATGGACTCCATCGCGGTTAAGTTGATACGCAAGCCGGTTCGCACCGAGACGCGTGGCACAGAAGACGAGCAACTGGCCTAATTCGCGGCTCTGCACTAGGTGCGTCAACAGTTCGCGTTTGCGCTCCCGTGCAACCGGGATTACGCAGTGTCGGATAAGTTCAGCAGCAGCATTTCGACGCGCCACCTGAATCTGTACCGGATCATGCAAAAACGCGTCAGCGAGCGTGCGGATTTCCGCCGAAAATGTCGCTGAAAAAAGCAAATTTTGCCGCTTTTTGGGAAGCAGTGACATGATACGTTTGACGTCGGGAATGAACCCCATGTCAAGCATGCGATCCGCCTCATCAAGCACGAAAGCATCCACCTGACCCAGGTTCAGCGTCTTCTGCTGTACGTGATCGAGAAGACGGCCTGGCGTTGCAACCAGAACTTCGACCCCTCGACGCAATGCCTGAGTCTGTGGGTCCATGTTCATCCCGCCGTACACGACCGTCACGCGAACGGGAAGGTATTTGGCGTACGTCCGGAAGCTTTCCTCAACCTGAACCGCGAGCTCGCGAGTTGGCGTCAGAACCAAAACCCGGACCGGATGGCGAGCCGGCGAGGCGCTCGTGTTCGCGTGCCGGGAGAGTCGGTGAAGCAGGGGCAGCGCAAACGCCGCCGTCTTCCCGGTACCCGTCTGGGCACCGCCCAGAACATCACGCCCCTCCATCACAAGAGGTATCGCTTGCGCCTGAATGGGCGTCGGCTCTGAATATCCCTGCTCCTCAACTGCCTTGAGAAGTTCGGGAAGTAATCCAAGTTCAGCGAAACTGGGCAAAGGCACGCTCCGATCTGCGACTCCGCAATCCTGCGCGGACCGGAAGACATTGAAACAACGCGGACAGCAGGATTTGCGGACTAATTTTCTGAATTATATCAGTTATTTCCACCAATCAGGCCTAGCACCGATCCGTCTGCGAGGTCGGCATGAGACAATCGCGCCCCTTCGCGACTCACATAGAATCTTCCTACCAAGCGTTCATGATCTCACTTCGCGATGTCACCCTGGCACGCGGTGCCAAACGCCTCTTCGAAGGTGCCAGCCTCGCCTTTTTCCCTGGACAGCGCATCGGCGTCGTCGGTCCCAACGGAAGCGGAAAATCCTCGTTCTTCGCCATGCTGCTCGGCCAGCTTCATCCGGACCGGGGCGACCTGGACATTCCCGCTGCGTTTGCTGTCGAGCATGTCGCACAGGAAACACCGGGTGTCGCTCAAGCGGCCATCGAATACGTGTTGGACGGCGACCTGGAACTCCGCCTTGCCGAGCGTGAAATGACGGAGGCAGAAGCAGCGCACGGCGACGATGCAGACAGCACGGCCGCAGGGGAACGGATTGCACACGCTCACGAACGCTACACCGAACTTGGCGGTTGGGAGGCGCGGAGTCGTGCTGCGACACTCCTCGCCGGGCTCGGAGTGCAAAGCAGCGACCATGACCGCGCGGTCGCGGAATTGTCGGGCGGCATGCGCATGCGGCTCAACCTTGCGCGAGCGCTTATGCGGCGATCGGACGTGCTGCTTCTGGACGAACCCACGAATCACCTGGATCTCGACGCCGTTTTCTGGCTGGAGGAATGGCTGGTCGGATACAAGGGAACACTTTTTCTCGTGTCTCATGACCGGGAGTTCCTCGATGCAACCGCCAACAACATTCTGCACTTCGATCACGGCAAGCTGCGCCTTTATCGGGGCACATACACCCAATTCGAAATCCAGCTCTCCAGTGCACTCGAGCAGCAGCAATCGGTTCATGACGCGCAGACAAGGCGCGTGGCGGAATTGCAGCAATTCATTGACCGCTTTCGCGCAAAGGCAACCAAAGCACGTCAGGCACAGAGCCGCCTGAAAGCGCTTGAGCGCATGGAGCTCATCGCGCCTGCACACGTCGACTCGCCTTTCCGGTTCCGGTTTCGCGAATTCCCCGGCAGCCCCGATCCGGTGCTCGCACTGGACAACATTTCGGTCGGGTACGGGAACACACCGGTACTCACCGGCATAAAGCTTGAAATTCGCAACGGCGCACGCCTGGGGATTCTCGGTCGCAACGGGGCTGGCAAATCCACGCTCGTGAAGATGCTCGCGGGCATGCTGCCCGAGCTTTCCGGTACGCGCGTGGACGGCAGAAACCTGCGCATCGGCTATTTCGCGCAACATCAGGTGGACGCGATCGATTCCGAAGCCAACCCTCTGCTGCAAATTCAACGGCGTGACCGCAATGTGAGGGAGCAGGTTCTGCGGGACTTCCTCGGCGGTTTTGGCTTTGTGGGCGATATGGCGCTCGAACCGGCGCGCGATTTTTCGGGCGGTGAGCGCGCCCGCCTTGCACTCGCACTTCTCGTTTGGGACCGACCGAACCTGCTCCTGCTCGACGAGCCGACGAACCATCTCGATATCGATATGCGTGAGGCCCTTGCGGAAGCCTTGCAGGAATACGAAGGTGCCCTGATCCTCGTGTCCCACGACCGACACTTGCTTCGCACCTGCGCCGACGAACTGTGCCTCGTTCGAAACGGACAAGTGGAAGCGTTCGAGGGCGACCTGGACGATTACCGCGATACCCTGGCGAGGGACAAGTCAGGCAGGAACTCCACTAGCGGCGCCAGCAGGAAAGACGAGCGCAAGCGCGAAGCGGCCGAACGCCAGTCGCGCGCCAACGAGCGCAAGCCGCTTGGGAAAAAACTCGAGCGCCTCGAAGTCGAACTGAAGAAGCTCCACGACGCCCAAAAAATCATCGCATCGAAATTGGCCGACGACGCGTTCTACAGCGGCGCGCCGGCCAGCGAAGTTGCGCTGGCTCTCAAAGAGCAGACCCGGCTCGCGCGCGAGGTAGAGCGATGCGAATCCGAATGGCTTGAGCTGACCGAAACCCTGGAAAAACTGGACTCGGATGCCCGGATCAATTGAGCGTTCGGGATGCTGCCCCGGGTACTGCATCCGGCAACAGCGCCTGCGGAAATTCAAGCCGGATATCCCATTCCGCACCACTCACCGACGACTGCAGCAGCTTGCACACGGAATGCAGAAGCCTGTCATCAAGGTTCAGGTTGAGGCCCTGCCCTGCGCTGGGCTGCAGGGAAAGCAGATAGGTACCGTCCTTGTTGAGGCCAGTTTGAATCTTTGACACCAGCACGGGCTCCGATCCGAGAGGACGAGCTCGGGCGACTTGGTCCTCA
>CAMBSA010000100.1 GCA_945869935.1 Bordetella parapertussis
AGCATCGGGATGCCTACATCCGATGCGATCGGGTGATGTTTGAAGGGAGTCGTGATGCGGCGGCTCAAGTACTCGATCGGCATCGAGGAGCGCACGGTAAGAGAGATATCCGGAATGCGACGCTGGATTTCCTTCGCTACCGGCGCGGATTGCGCAAGATGCCCGAAGCCGTGGAACGATATGTCGAAAATCAGGTGCATTAGATCCGGTGCGCGGGGCTCAGAGGCGACGGACAGGGGATTTATTGATCGCCCGCGTAATTTCGTCGATAGACGGTGGATCAGACCTGTCCTTGAATATGTCTAGTTTGCGGAACACCTTGCTCGCGCCCATATGAAAACCGTCGGGTAATCCGGCGTCGCGAAAGGTGGCAGCGATTTCGTCCATTTCGCCGGTCCAGCGCCATGCCTTGCGCGCGGAATTTCGGGCGTGCTCGCTTCGCTTCAACGCGTCGGGTTGCGAAGGGTTCCATTCATCCAGCAATGCGGATTCGACGCCTTCATGCGCGGCGAGTGCGCGGACGTTCGCAAGGAGCGCGGTCGCCCCCTTGTTCCACGCGGCGTAGCAGGCCTTCAGCGCGGATGCCACGCCTACGGGACCGTCAATCGCGCGCACTGAAAGTGGAGTGCCGGCGAACAGGCGTTCGATTGCGAGGGCATCGCCGCCGGACAAGTAAAGCGTGGAACGGGCGCCGGCAGCGGGCGGCGGTCCGATAATGCCGGCGTCGAGAAACTCGATTCCGGCGGCTTTCATCAATTCCGAAATACGGCGCGCGGTGGCGGGCGCGATTGCGTTCGCGTCCACGAACAAGCCGGCGAAACCGGCCGAAATGACTGACTGAGCCAGATCGACCGCGGCATGCGGCGGACAGACGGAAATCGCGATGTCCGCGATCTCGAGCAAATCGACGATTGATTCGCAGGCTTGGAATCCGGCGTCGCGCGCACGCTGCCGGCTTTGCTCGCTCCGTCCGGCCGACGACCATGCGACGCGCGCGCCGACGTCGCGCGCGCAGGTGCCTACGGCGGTTCCCATTTCGCCGGGATGCAGCAGCGCGAGGGTCGTCATGCGTCAATCCGGACGCGGTGCGGGTGTGATCCGTAAGAGGTTTCTAGGAGATAAATGTTGAACATTTTCATGAAAGAGGTCCAGCCCGTGCGTGAATGCGGGTGATTTACGATAAATTCTGGTACGGAATAGGCGCGGGGGAAATCGCCGCGGGATGTCAGCCTTTACCCGCGCCGTGGGACGTCGGACGCCGTGCAATTTCCCGAATCGCATCGGCGCGCGGAGAAAAACCGAGTCCCGGCGTCTCGGGCAGTGTGAGCCAGCCGTCAACCGGGCGCGGAAGCCCGTCGAACAGTTGCTCGGCCACCAGCGTTGCAACGTAGTGCTGCTCGACCAGGCCGCCATAGGCCAGGCCGGCGTGGAGATGCATGTTCCAGGGGGCCCAAGCGCCGCCGTTGGCCAATCCGACATTGAATGCCTGCGCCATGCCAGCGATCCGGGCGCACTGCGTATATCCGCCGCTGATCACCACGTTGGGTTGAAGTACGTCGACGGATTCCTCCAGGAGCAGGTCGCGAAACCGGAAGGCGAGGCCCTCGTTCTGACCGCAGGCGAGAGGGATGCGCGTGCGTCTGCGCATGTCCGCCATCATTCGCGCATCGTTCTGGGTGATCGGTTCTTCGAAGAAGGCGATGCCGCAGTCCTCCACGCGGCGTGCGAGTTCGACTGCATGAAAGTGATCGAGGCTGCAGTTTGCATCTATGTAAAGGGGAATTCCCGGGCCAACTGCCTCGCGAACAGCGCGGATACGCATCTCGTCTTCCGCGATGACTTCCGAGAGGGGGCGCGGCGAATCCCGGCGCGCGAGCGCCTGATGGCCAACCACCATTTTGAGGCTTCGGTAGCCCTGGCTTATCCAGAGTTTTGCCGCGGCGGCGAGTTGCTCTCGGTCGAACATCGAAAATCCAAATGTCGCGTACACCGGAACTTTCGATCGGGCTCCGCCGAGCAATCGCCATACGGGCAGGCAAAGCGCCTTTCCCTTGATATCCCAAAGTGCGATGTCGATGGCGGCGATGGCGTGTGACGCATAACCGGTCTGGCCGCGCGGGGAGAGAAGCCAGTAGAGTTTCTCCCAGACCGCCTCGGTGGCGAGTGGGTCATCGCCGATGAGCGCGGGTGCCGCGATCTCGTTGACAGTCGAGGCGATGACTTCCTCTTCGGTGATGCCGGTGATGCCGTGGCCGACTAGACCGGTGTCGGTTTCGATCTCCACCATACAGACCGAGAGAGAACTCGACCGCCGAAGCCCGAGAATATCAATCTCAACCGGTACGTTGAGAGGTGTCGCCTGTATTCGTGTGATCTTCATTCGATATGATTGATGGCATCAATTTGTTGTGACTGCCGAGTCTCATGGCAGTGTTTCAGGGTGTCAAACGCGGCAAAGTGCACAAGATGCGCCGGGCTGTCATGACATTGGTCTGGCTTGGCTGGACATCCGTTGCCTCTGCAGGTAGCCTTTGACTACCAAGGGAGCAGCCATGGCGCAGCCGCAAATCCGGGCGATTCCGTCTCTGAAGAATATCGTACTTGTCGTCGATGACCAGTCCACCAGCCGAGCGATCATGGAGCAGGTGGTGCGTGGTGTCGACCTCAGCGTGCAGGTCGAGGCCTACGAAAGCCCGATCGAGGCGATCCGCTGGGCCACCGGGCGGGTGGCCGATTTGGTCATCGTGGATTACCAGATGCCGGAAATGGACGGGATCGAGTTCGTGCGCCGCCTCCGGCTGCTGTCGGAGTACGAGCACGTCCCCGTGGTGATGGTCACGGTCAACGACGACCGCAAAGTCCGCTACGCTGCACTCGATGTCGGTGTTACAGATTTTCTCAACAAGCCGATCGATACGCGGGAATGCCTTGCGCGCTGCCGCAACCTCATCACGCTCCGGCGGCAGCATCTTGTGCTTGAGGATCGCCGCAAGCTTCTCGAGAGCATGGTGCTCGAGGCGACGCATGATGTGCGCGTCCGGGAGAAGGAGACGCTCTTTCGCCTTGCGAGGGCCGGCGAGTTCCGGGATGCGGAGACGGGTAACCACATCATCCGGATGGCACGTTATTCGCGGATGATCGCAAGGCTCATCGGGTTGTCGCAGGACGAGGCTGAAACCATCGAACTCGCCGCGCCATTGCACGACATCGGGAAAATAGGCATCCCTGATCACATATTGCTAAAACCCGGGCGCCTCACGCAGGACGAGTCCAGGGAGATGCGCCTGCATCCGGTGATCGGCTACGAGATTCTCAAGGACAGTCCGTCGAGTTACCTTCGCATGGGGGCCCTGATTGCACTCGGGCATCATGAGAAATTTGACGGGTCCGGCTATCCCCACGGTCTGGTCGGGGACCACATTCCGTTGGCAGCGCGTATTGTTGCCGTCGCGGATGTTTTCGATGCACTGACTTCCGTGCGTCCGTACAAACCGGCCTGGAGTATCGAAGAGGCCTTTGCTTATATAGCCGCGCAGCGCGGCACTCATCTCGATCCTCGGTTGGTCGACGTATTCCTGGAGGCGAAGGACGAGACGGTGCGCATCCAGCAGGAACTGCGGGATTCGCACGAGTCAGGCATGCAATCTCTGATGAATCAATGAAAAAGCGTATTCAGGCGATTGCAGTTCGTCTGCGCGCGCGTCCCGATAGCGAGCATGAACAGGCGATCATCCGGCTGAGCGTCGGGCTGGTCCTGTTTGTCTATCTCCTGCCTGCGGCCTTCGTTCACTCAGGCCAGGAGCGGGAAACGGATCTTCTCTACATCGGGGCGATGGTTGCGTTCCTTGCCTTTGCCGGTGCCATCATCGCAGGCATTTTCCTGTATCCCGGGGTTTCACGGACGCGCAGAGTGCTCAGTGCGGTGGTCGACGCGGGGGCGGTCACGTTTTTCATGATTACTGCCGGCGCGCATGCAGCGCCGCTGTTTCTCGTTTATGTCTGGAATACGCTGGCCAACGGATTTCGCTTCGGCTCGGGTTATCTGCTCAATTCACTTGGACTGAGCGTTCTTGGGTTCGTGACGGTACTTATATTCAGTCCGTTCTGGTCGGCACAGCGGGATATAGGCATCGGCTTTCTAATCGGAATGGTCGCGCTTTCTCTCTATGTCCTGACGCTGGTGAAGCGGATGTTTGCCGCGGTAGCGAGAGCCGAGGCAGCTAACCAGGCGAAGCGGCGTTTCGTATCCGTAGTCAGCCACGAGATGCGCACGCCGCTCAACGCGATC
Source organism: Bordetella parapertussis (assembly GCA_945869935.1). Taxonomy (GTDB): domain Bacteria; phylum Pseudomonadota; class Gammaproteobacteria; order Burkholderiales; family SG8-39; genus CAMBSA01. Next base: position 4,289 of record CAMBSA010000100.1, read on the forward strand.
GTCAACATGGCCGAACTCGTGCGCGACACGCCGCTCAATCGCGAGCAGGCCGATATGGTTCAGACGCTTGTGGGCTCCTCTCGGGTGTTGCTGGGGCTGGTCGAGGACGTGCTCGACTTCTCCAAGATCGAAGCCGGAAAGCTGAGCCTCGAGCAGGCGGAATTCGACCTGCATGCGCTGGTCAGCAGCACCGCGAAAATACTCAACCGGCAAGTCGAGGAAAAAGGGCTTGAACTGGTGGTGTCGATCATGCCGCAGGTTCCCCCGGCCCTGCGTGGGGATCCGCATCATTTGCGCCAGGTCCTCATCAACCTGCTGGGTAACGCGATCAAATTTACCTCGCGCGGTTCGGTGACCGTCCATGTGTCGATGCTCACGGAGTCGGAGTCGCACGTGGGGTTGAAATTCTCGGTGCGGGACACGGGAATCGGCATCCCGCCGGAAGCGCAGCATCGGATATTCGAGTCATTTGGTCAGGCGGACGATTCGACCACGCGCCGGTTCGGCGGCACCGGGCTCGGGACGACGATCGCCAAGCAACTTGTCGAACTGATGGGCGGGCGGATGGGGCTCGAGAGCGCGGTCGGCCTCGGGAGTACGTTCTGGTTCGAGGTCGAATTCGAGAAGCTTTCAGGCGAGCCGCAACAGGGCGATGGTGAGTTCTCCGACAAGCGAATCCTGCTCATCGGATTCCCCGAGGCGGAAGAGGCCTCCGTGAGCAGCATGCTTTCCGGCTGGGGAGCGCGCGCGGTGGTGAGCGCAAGCATCGAAGATGCGGCGGCGCGCACGTTGCGCGAAATCAGCACCGCCCAGCCGCTCCATAGCGCGCTTGTTTTCATGCCGACGACGCTCGGTGCGCAGTCGACCCTCAAACGCTTGCGTCAGAGCGTGCATCAACCTGTCTTGCCGGTGGTTGCTGTCGTCCCGGCGGAGGCAGAGCGTTCGGGGCATGAAAGCCTCGGCGGCGGGCGCAATGCCCTGATCGAATGGCCGGTGGACAAGCGCCTTCTGTTCAATGCACTGCACGCCGCCTCGGTCGAGATCGAAGATCGAAGCGAAGTCGTATTTCTAAGTGAATATCTCAAGCGCCGCGAAGGGGCGGCCAACTACCGGATATTGGTGGCTGACGATAATGCGGCGAATCGCGCGGTTATCAGCAAGATTCTCGAGCGGGCAGGGCACTCGGTTGAACTGGTCGATGACGGCGATCAGGCGCTTGATGCGGCCGAATGCGGCAGCTACGACCTGATTGTTCTCGACAGAAACATGCCGGAGGTAAGTGGAATCGAGGCGGTAAAGGCATTGCGTCTGATAAATGCCGGCCGCGATCGGATCCCCGTGATCATGCTCTCGGCCGACGTGACTCCCGAGGCGAAGAGCGAGGCGATCGAGGCGGGGGCGGACGCGTTCCTCGGCAAGCCGATCGAGGCGACGCGCTTGCTGGAGTCGATCGGTGACCTGTGCGCACGCAGAAAGCCGCAAACGGTCCAGGTGGCTCCGCTTCGCTCTGTCCGGCCGGCGGTGATCGAGGAATCAGGGGTGCCGGTATTGTATACTGAAACTATCGGCTTGCTGGAAGAGCTGGGGTCTGGCAGCGACTTCATGGAAAAGCTGATCAGTGCTTTCGTCAAGGATACCCAGCAAGTTCTGCGTCGGCTCGAATTCGACCCGGGTTATCTGCCCTCTGGCGAGTTCCGTTCACTGGTGCACGCGCTCAAGGGGTCGGTGTCGAGTGTCGGCGCGGATCGCCTTACCGCATCTTGCAACCGGATCGGTTCATTGACCGATGCTGAAATCCGCATCCAGGGAGCGGGCCTGGCGCGATCGCTGCGCGAGGAGTTCGACCAGGTCAGGCAGGCGCTGGACGAGTATCTGGCACGCTCGCAAAGATCCGCGGGCTTCTAGCAGTTCCGTGCTTTTCGTGTGGGGCATTTTGCGTATCCTCCCGGGCGCCTAACCAACCATAAGGAAACAGCAAGACAATGTCGTTCTTTATCCGGCTGATCGAATCAACCGACGCCAGCCGTCGCGACCTCGAGGCGATCCCGCGAGTGCATTCAATGATGCACCACGGACTCAAGCTCGACGAATATCAGAACTTCCTGTCTGATCTCTACCATATCGTCTGGCATTTCTGTCCCATCATGGCAACTGCGGCTTCACGCATGCCGGATGCGTTCAAGAATGTCCGGTACGAACTCTACGAACGGATCGACGAGGAAAAAGGCCATGAAGACTGGGTGGAGGGGGACCTTCGCGCAGTCGGGGCTGATGTGGAGGCGGTCAAGAGGGCGCGTCCCAGCCTGCCCGTACAGGCGATGATCGGGTTCAACTATCACACCAGCGAGCGGGTACATCCTTGCGGCGTGCTGGGGATGCTCTATGCGCTCGAAGTCATTGCCTCGGTCTACGGTGGCAGAACGGCGGCCACCATCCAGAAATCGCTCGGGATGAAGGG
>CAMBSA010000101.1 GCA_945869935.1 Bordetella parapertussis
CCTCCAGCCGTTCGATCAGGCCCTGCAGCGCGAAGATCACCGACTGGCGGCGCACCTCGGTGCGGTCGCCCTCGAAGTGTTTGGTCACCGCGTCGGTCGCACCACCCCGCCGCGCCCAGCCAAAGCAGACGGTGCCCACCGGCTTGCCCGGGCTGCCACCGGAGGGGCCGGCGACGCCGGTGATTGAAAGCGATACGTCGGCCGCGCTGTGCGCGATCGCGCCTTCGGCCATCGCGCGCGCGACGGGTTCGCTCACCGCTCCATGATCGTCGATGGTTTGCGCCGGCACGCCGAGCATCTCGCGCTTCGCGGCGTTCGAGTAGGTGACGAAGCCGCGGTCGAACCAGTCCGAGCTGCCTGCGATCGAGACGATGCTCGAGGCCACCCAGCCGCCGGTGCAGGATTCGGCGGCGGCGAGCATGTGGCCGCCTTTTTTGAGCCGCGTGCCGGCGAGCGCGGCAAGCACGGTGAGCGTGTCGCTGGTCATGCGCCGTTCCTCTCAGGTTCCGCTCAGGTTCCTACTACTCTGACGGCCACCGCGATCACCAGCAGCGTATAGAAACCCGCCGCGATGTCGTCGAACATCACGCCGAAGCCGCCCTTCATTCGCCGGTCGATTTCGCGGATAGGCGGCGGCTTGAGCACGTCGAAAAACCGGAACACAAAAAACGCGAGCGCCCACCACCACCGCCCGGGCGGCGTCATGACAAGGATCAGCACGAAGGCGGCGACTTCGTCCCAAACCATGCCGCTGTGGTCCGATATGCCAAGCGCGGTGCCGGTGCGCCCGCAGGCCCACACGCCGAGTGCAAACATCAGAACGCCTGCGGCCGCGACTTCCAGCGGCGAAAGAAACCACGCCAGAGCGAAATAGATCGGGAATCCAAGCAGCGTGCCGACGGTGCCGGGTGCCACCGGGGCGAGCCCGGTGCCGAAACCGAAGGCGATGAAGTGCGCGGGATGGGCGATGAGGAAGCGAAAATCGGGGCGGGCGATCATGGCGGCATTCTAACGGCTGAACGCCGTGCGCCCGGGAGCGCGGTCGACACGGCCGCGCGTCACTCGCCGGACTGCCTGCATCGCCGTCGGCATCACCGGGCTGGTGGCGCTCGGTGCCGCGCTGTTTCTGACCGTATCGCCCGCACCGGCGGCCGAATCGGCGGCCGCGTCCACCACGGCACCCGCGGGCCATTTCCCGGTGGACAGCAGGTCGGAGTTCCATGCGCTGAACCCGATACTGCGGTTTCTCGAAGATCCCGCGGGTAAGCTCACGGTAGAGGACGTCTCGAAGCCGGAGATGCAGGCGCGCTTTCGCTCGACGCCGAACACTCACGGCCCGGTGAACTTCGGTTATTCGCGCTCCGCATTCTGGCTGCGAATTCCGCTTGCGCTCGACGCCGACACACCGTCGCGCTGGCAACTGGAGATCGCGTTTGCCGCGCTTGATCGCGTCGAGGTGTACACGCGGCGCGCGGGCGCCGGGGTCGACGTGCAACCCGCCCGCGGAGCCGACGTGCAACCCGCCCGCGGGTTCGACATGCAACCCGCCCGCGGGTTTGACTACAGGTCGCGGGCGACCTGCAGCCTTTTTCCGCACGGCCATTCGCGTACCGCAACCTGGTGTTCCCGCTCACGCTCGAGCCGGGCTGCCCAACCGCATGCTCCTGAACGACCGCATCGAGCATTCGGTGGCGCGGGCGCCATGTCGCGCTGCTGATGATCGACATGGACGGCTTCAAGCTGGTAAACGACCTGCACGGCCACTCGGTGGGCGACCAGATGCTGGAGATGGCGGCCGAGCGGCTGGGCAAGTGCGTTCGCGAAACCGACACCGTGGCGCGCTTTGGCGGCGACGAATTCGTCATCCTTCTGGAAGACCTGATCGACCGGAAGGACGCGCTCGGCGTGGCCGACAAGCTGATCGCCTCGATCAACGAGCCCTTCGACCTCACCGCGGGCAAAATGCGAGTGGGCGTGAGCGTCGGTATTGCCTACTTCCCCAAGGACGCGCCGGATGCGGAGCACTTGCTGCGGCGCGCCGACACGGCGATGTACTCGGCCAAAAAGAGCGGGCGCAACCGCTGGCAGGTCAATACCGACACCTGAACTCTGAATCGTAACCCGATCACACCGCCGATCTTATACCGTTTCCGGTATTGAAATTACCTTCTCTCAGTCGCGGGCACTTGGGTTTACAGATAAAAGTTACGGATTTACGGCACTCCCCCGGCACCGACAGGCGTCAGGCGAAGTGGTCGTAGCCACGGCCGCGATGGGCGATCGGATTGCCCGAGGCATCAAGCACCGTGGCGCGCGGCTCCCCCGCGTGCATCGACCCGATGCGGGTGAGCGCTAGCCCGAGTCTTTCCGACAGTGCTCCCAGTTCGTCGCGACAGGTCGCGGGTGCGGTGAACAGGAGTTCATAATCATCGCCGCCCGAAAGCAGGCAGTCCGAACGCAGCGGCGCATCCGCGAGGGCAAGCAGGGCCTGCGGCTGCGGCAGCAACGCGTATTCGATACGCGCGGCGAGCATCGAGCGTTCGCAGATATGCCCGAGATCGCCCACGAGTCCGTCGGACACGTCGATCGCAGCGCTCGCGAGGCCGCGCAACGCAAGACCGAGTTCGACACGCGGCTGTGGCGCATCGAGGCGATGATCCAGCGCAGCGCGCGCGTTGGCCCCGATTGCCGTCCGGCCTAGCCGCGCAGCAAGCGCGAGCGCCGCGCCGCCGAGTTCGCCCGACACCCACACATCGTCACCCGCGATCGCGCCCGAGCGCTTGAGCGATCTGCCTGCGGGTACTTCGCCCATCACCGTCACGCAGAACGAACGCGGCCCGCGGGTGGTGTCACCGCCGATGAGGTCGAGCGAATGACGTTCCGCAAGCGCGAAGAAACCGCGCGCGAAGGCTGCGATCCAGGCCTCGTTGGCCTCCGGCAGTGCGACTGCAAGCGTCGCCCAGCGCGGCTCGGCGCCGGCGGCGGCGAGATCGGATAGGTTGACCGCGAGTGTCTTGTGACCGAGCAGTTGCGCATCGGCATCCGGCAGAAAGTGCGTGCCCTCGACGAGCAGGTCGGTGGAAATGGCGACCTGCATGCCCGGTCGCGCGGCGATCAGCGCGCAGTCGTCGCCGATGCCCTCGACCGTGTGGCGCACCGGCCGGGTGAAGTACTTGCGGATGAGATCGAATTCGGAAGGCTTGCCCGGGACCTGCGAACCGGCGGAGCCGGGCGTGGAAACCGCCGCGGAGCGGGATCCGTCCTGCGCCATCAGCGCGCGGGTTCGAACGGGCGCAGCACGCGCGCCAGTTTGTCGAGCACACCGTTCACATAACGGTGGCCGTCGGTGCCGCCGAAGGACTTGGCGATTTCCACCGCTTCGTTGATCACCACGCGAAACGGCACTTCCTGCGATTCCTTGAGCTCGTAGGCGGCAAGCAGCAGGATGCTGCGCTCCACGGGCGATAGTTCAGCCCACGGACGGTCGATGTGCGGGCCGATTGCCTCGCGCAGCGCCGGGGCCTCGCGAATCGCGCCACCGAGCAGACGCTTGAAGCAGGCTTCATCGGCCTTGGTGTACTCCTCCATCTCGGATGTCTGCGCGATCAGATCACGCAGCGGGGTGTCCGCCAGCTGCCAGGCATATAGCGCCTGCACGGCGAATTCACGCGAACGCCGGCGCGCCGAGCGCTCGCCCTTGGCACGCTTGACCTTCGGCCTTTGACCCGGCCTTTGACCCGGCTTGTCACCCGACTTGTCACCCGGATTTTCATCCGGCGTAACGGCATCATCCGCCGCTGCGTCGGCCGAAACCCGCTTCGATGTCATCGCGCCAGCTCGTCGATCGCCTGCGCGAGGTTCGCCATTTCCACCGCGGCTTCGGCGCACTCGCGGCCCTTGACCGGCGCGCGCACCGCAGCCTGCTCGTCGCTCTCGGTGGTGAGGATGCCGTTGGCCACCGGGATATCCAGGCTCAGGGCCACGCCCGAGATGCCGGCGCCCGATTCGTTGGACACGAGTTCGAAATGATAAGTCTCGCCGCGGATCACCGCGCCTAGGGCGATCAGCGCGTCGAATTCGTCGGTGGCCGCCATCTGCTGCAGGGCAAGCGGCACTTCGAGCGCGCCGGGCACGCTGGCGACGACGATGTCATCGGTGTCCACGCCAAGCTCGATCAGGCGCGCGCTGCAGGCCTCGAGCATCGCGAGGCCGACGCTCTCGTTGAACCGGCTTCGCACGATGCCGACAACCATGCCTTCGCCACTCATTACAACCGGGATGTGCTTCATGCCTTGATCCTTGCAGTGTGATCGGGCTGCAGGAAGCCGGAGATCTCGAGATTGAAACCGTCCAGGCTCGGCATCTTGCGTGGCGCGGCCATCAGCCGCATCTTGCCCACGTTGAGGTCGCGCAGGATCTGCGCGCCGATGCCGTAGGTGAGAAGGTTCATCTTGCCCGGCGCGCGCTTGGGACGCGGCGCCTCGGCCACACGCTCGAGCAGGCCGCCGGCGGATTCGATGCAGTTGAGCAGGACCACGATGCCGCTGCCGACTTCCGCGATATGCGCGAGCGCTCCCTGCAGGGTCCAGGTGTGCGCGGTCGGCCCGGTGTCGAGCAGGTCCACCACCGAGAGCGGCTCGTGCACGCGAACGAGCGTCTCGCGGTCGCTGCGGATTTCGCCGCGCACCAGCGCAAGGTGCACCGCGCCGGTGACCCGCTCGAGAAAGCCGACGAGGCGGAACGGGCCGCAGGCGGTTTCGATGGTGCGTTCGGTGACGCGCCGCACAAGGGTTTCATTGCCTGAGCGGAATTCGATCAGGTCAGCGATTGTGCCGATCTTCAGTCCGTGTTCCTTGGCGAACGGCACGAGATCGGGCAGACGCGCCATCGAGCCGTCGTCGCGCAGGATTTCGCAGATCACGGAAGCAGGCGTGAGGCCTGCGAGTTGCGCGAGGTCGCAGCCGGCTTCGGTGTGGCCGGCGCGCACCAGCACGCCGCCGGGCTGCGCCATCAGCGGGAAGATATGGCCGGGCTGGACGATGTCATCGGGTTTGGCGTTCTGCGCCACTGCCGCCTGCACGGTGCGGGCGCGGTCCTGCGCGGAGATACCGGTGGTGACGCCGGCTGCGGCTTCGATCGAGACGGTGAACGCGGTGCCGAGCGGTGCCCGGTTGTCGCGCACCATGAGCGGCAGGTTCAGCTGGTTGCAGCGCTCCGCGGTGAGGGTGAGGCAGATGAGGCCGCGGCCGTGCTTGGCCATGAAGTTCACCGCCTCGGGCGTGATGAACTGCGCGGCGATGATCAGGTCGCCTTCGTTTTCGCGGTCCTCGTCATCGACGAGTATCACCATCCGACCGGCGCGGATTTCCTCGATGATCTCGGTGACGGGTGCTACGGCAAACTCACTCATGCAGAACTCCTTCCGCCGCGATTTTAAGCTTTTGGCACGCCACCGCGCGCCGATTGCGGGACGCGGCACGCAAATACAAGCGTTGAATCCGTTTGTCCGCGGATCGCCTTGCGGACTTACCCAGGATCGCCTTGCGGCAATGACAAATGAAAAGGGCCGCGCGTGCGGCCCTCTCCGACATTCAAACGAAGCACACCGGGAGACCGCGCCTGCGCGACTCCCTGCGAGGCCGCGTTCCGGCTTACGCCGCGGGAGCGGCGTTGGCGGCAGCGACTGCTGCTGCTTTTTCCGCGACCGATGCTGCAACGGCGGCCTTGTCGGCGGCCATCGCGGCGCGGTCGGCGGCGGTGGTGATCTTCTCGCGAATACGCGCCGACTTGCCCGAACGGCTGCGCATGTAATAGAGCTTCGCACGACGCACGTCGCCGCGGCGCTTGAGCTCGATCGACACGATCGAGGGAGAGTGCGTCTGGAACGTACGCTCCACGCCTTCGCCCGAGGATATCTTGCGCACGGTGAACGCCGAGTTCAGGCCGCGGTTGCGGATCGCGACCACTACGCCTTCGTAGGCCTGGACGCGCTTGCGCTCGCCTTCGACCACGCTGACGCTCACGATCACCGTGTCGCCGGGCGAGAACGCGGGAATCTTCTTGCCGAGCCGGGCGATTTCTTCCTGCTCGAGTTTCTGGATCAAGTTCATGTCAGCCGCTCCTTTACCGTACCTGTGTACTGTGTAATGTCTATTCACAAAACCCGCGCACAACCCCGATCAACCGATCGGGGCGTCCTGCATTCGTGTCACTGCTTCACGTCAAGCCCTGCCTGTTCCTGCCCACCTGCGGCCTCGAGCTCGCGCCGGAACTCGTCCAGCAACTTGCGCTCCGCCACCGAGAGGCCACGGCGTTCGATCAACTCCGGCCGCCGCAGCCACGTCCTGCCCAACGCCTGCTTGGTCCTCCAGCGCACGATATGCGCATGGTGGCCCGACATCAGCACCTCCGGAACACCCATCCCGCGGTACACCTCCGGCCGGGTGTACTGCGGACAATCCAGCAGGCCTTCCGCGAAGCTTTCCTCCGCGGCGGACCGCTCGCCGCCGAGCGCTCCGGGCAACTGCCTGACTACCGCGTCGATCAACACCATCGCCGCAAGCTCACCGCCCGAAATCACGTAGTCGCCGATCGAGATTTCCTCGTCGACCCGGCTCCCGAGCAGCCGTTCATCCACTGCTTCGTACCGCCCGCAGAGCAAGATCGCTCCCGGCCCTTCCGCCAGTGCCTTGACCTTCCGGTCATCCAGCACCGCACCCTGCGG
>CAMBSA010000102.1 GCA_945869935.1 Bordetella parapertussis
TCCTGCTCGGGCGGCATCTCGGCGGAGTTGTTCCAGCGCATCGTCGCTGGAGCGGCGGCGGATGCGGGCGTGTCCGCCACCATCCTGCAACGCTTTGCCGCATCCGAGGACCATCCGGTTCTGCTCGAGTTTCCCGAAGGCGATTACCTCAAGGGTCTGCTGCTCAGGCGGGAGTAGATGCGGCCAGAGTAAATGCCGCGGGAGCAACCCGCCGTGCGGGTCAAAGCACAGGTGAAGGCGGCGCCACCGACACGTTCGCGTTGTCGCTTTTCGCAAGTTCGCTCGCGACGAAACCCGAGGCCTTGGCCTTTTCGATGAATTCGCCAAGGCAGCGTCCTGCGGCATCGCGCCCGACCGGCACGCCCGAGGCCTGCAGGATCGCCATGAAGCGGCCCGGCAGCACCCGAGATCCTGGCAGGCTGGCGGCGGTCTCAAGAATCGGCTGCTTCACGCCTGCAAGCACGTCGGCTTTGCCCGTGACGAGCGATTCCACCGAGCCGGTGTATTCCTCGGAGTGCACCAGCGTTGCCTGCTTCAGGTTGCGACGCAGGTACAGGTCGTAGGCACTTTTTGCGGTTGCGGCTACACGGACTCCCGTCTTGTCGACGTCCTCCACCGACTTGATCGGCGAGTCGCCTTTTACCATGTACACGCCCTCGATTTCCACGTAGGGCGCCGTAAAACGGATGTCTGCAGCGCGCAGCGGGTCCACGGCGAGGAACGCGACGTCCCAGGCGCCTGCCTTGACCGCATCGGCCATTTTTCCTGCGCCGTCGTAGGCAATGATCTCGATCGGCAGGCCGACGCTGCAGGCGAACTCGCGCGCGAGCGCGGGCGCAACGCCGCTGAGTTCGCCGGTCTTAGCGTCGCGTTGCACCAGGACCGGATTGCCGTAGTTGATGCCCACGCGAAGGGTTCCGGTCGGAGCGAGTTCGGCGAGCGTGGCGGGAGAAGTCATGATCGATGTGCTTTCCGGTGATGGGATTGTGAGCGGCTGCCTTACTGCCTCGTGATACCGGCGGCGCTGACCAGGCCTGCCCAGACCTTGAGTTCGTCGGCGATGTACTGGCCGAATTCCGCCGGCGTCATCGGCGCGGGTTCGACGCCAAGCCGCAACGCCCGCTGGCGGATATCGTCCTGGCGAAGGAGCGTGTTGACCTCGGTGTTGAGCCGGGTCACCACGGGCGCCGGCGTGCCTGCCGGGCCGACGATGCCGAACCAGTTCACCGCGGCCACCTCGGGCATGCCGGCTTCTTTCGTTGTGGGCACGTCGGTGAGCGCGGGCGAACGATTGGGGCCGGTCTGGGCGAGTGCGCGAAGCCGCGCGGCGTTGGTGTGGAAGCTTGAAATTCCCATGATGCCCATCTCGATCTGGCCCGACACCACCGCGGTCGCGGCATCCGACGCACCCTTGTACGGGACGTGCACGATGTCTATCCCTGCCTTGATCCGCAGCATCTCGCCGATCAGGTGCAAGAGGCCGCCGGTGCCGTAGGAGCCGAAACGGATCTCGCCCGGCTTGACCTTGGCGTAGGCTACGAGGTCCTTCAGCGACTGGACCGGGAGTTTGTCCGTAACCGCGAGCACCATCGGCGAGCGCGAGGCGAGCGCGATCGGCGTGAAGTCGCGGATAGGGTCGTAGTTGGCGGTGAGTTTGGTGGCGGGCAGCAGCACCAGATCGGTGGGCGAGAACAGCAGCGTGTAGCCGTCGGCGCGTGCCTTGATCACCGCGTCGAGCGCGATCTGTCCGGCGGCGCCGGTGCGGTTTTCCACGACCACCGTTTGCCCGAGCCGCTGGGTGAGGCCCTGCGCGAGTACCCGCGCCCAGCCGTCGGCCTGGCCGCCGGCGCTGGTGGAGACCACCAGCCGGACAGGACGCGAGGGGAACTCTTCCTGCGCGAAAGTGTTGGAGGTGACCGTGGCCAGCCCCAGCGAGGCGGCAAGCGCCGCAAGTGTCTGGATGAATTTCACGCGAATCTCCTTCGATCAGCCACGCGCGGCGTTGCGTGCAGCGTGTTCCATCCCGCCGTAACTGCGGTCTTCGCGCATTCCGTTGTCGACCGCCCACTGCGCGAGTTCAGCATGCCGTACGAACCAGACATCGGGGTGGTCGCGGTAGTAGGCGATCACCTTGTCGAGCATCGCGGCGATCACTGGCCGGCCGCCGGTGTGGCCGTGGAAGGCGAGGCTGATCAGCGAGCCCGGCTCGTGCCGGTAGAGGTAGTCGAAGGTGCCCTTGTAGGCGTCGAAGAGGTCAAGTGGGTTGCTCTTGAGCACCCGGTTGTCGGAGAAGTCCGAGTTGGGGATCCCGACGATGTCGCCTTTTCCCGTACGGATGATCCGTGGCAGGTCGGTGTCGTACAGGTCTACATGCCACTTGAAGCCGTGCTCGGCGAGCAGTTCTGCGGTGTGGGGCGTGTAGCTCACCACCGGGCTTGACCAGCCTTCCGGCCGGGCGCCGGTGACGTTCTCATACAGCGACACGCAGCGCTGGATCACCGAGCGCTCCTGTTCGGGACTGAGCTGGCTCAGGATCGTGTCCTGGGTGTAGGAGTGCGCGGCGAGCGTGTGGCCGGAGCCGTGGATCGCGCGGACCAGCTCCGGGTACAGCTCGAACACCCTGCCGCTGGGCGAAAAGGTGGCCGGCACGCCGTGGTGATCGAGGATGCGCATCAGGCGCCAGGCGCCTTCGCGTGCGCCGTAGCTCGCCCAGGCGATTCGGCTGTGATCCACAGTGCCGGCTTTCAGCGAGGACGTGTTCGGACCGTATTGCGGCGAGGCGCCGTCCGACCAGAGTTCGACCATCACGCTGATTGCGATTGCGATCCGTTTGCCCTTGGGCCATCCGGGTTTCATCGGGTACTCCTCTATTGCCTGTCCGCCGTCGCCTGTTTTTTTATCCGTCCCAGTCTGGATGGAAGGCGGGTTCGGGAAGGCGGATTCTACGGCTCCGGGGCGTGACGCGAGCGGCTTTCGGGTCTCGGTTGCGCTGATCCGTGGGTATCAGTACACTCGGCGCCCTTCATGAAGTCCCGGGTGGGCGTCCTGTTAGAGTTCCGCTCCGGGGGCCGTCGCGGGTCGGCGGGCAGGTCGCGCAAGGCGATCCGGCGCAAAACGGTGTTGGCGATGGTGTGAAGTCGATAGTGTGCGCTTGAGCCCGGCGCGGGCAGTGATACGGAATCGGCGAAATCCGGGGTGGCCCGGCAGGCTCGCCGGTGCATTGCTTCCTCATAGTGTTCGTGCGCACCAGGATTCAGACGGAGAAGTTCATGGAACAGGAAAAGATGGTGCCGGTGACGATACTCACCGGATTTCTCGGCGCGGGCAAAACCACGCTGCTCAACCGCATCCTCCAGGAGGATCACGGACACCGTATTGCGGTGATAGAGAACGAATTCGGCGAGGCGGGTGTCGACACGGAGATCCTGGTCAACGACACCGAAGAGCAGATCGTCGAGATGAACAACGGCTGCATCTGCTGCTCGGTGCGCGGTGACCTGGTGCGCATCCTCGGTGAACTCAAGGAAAAGCGTGACGACGGCCGGCTCAAGTTCGACCGCGTGGTGATCGAGACCACCGGCATGGCCGACCCCGGCCCGGTGGCGCAGACCTTTTTCCTCGATGAGGGCATCGGCAATTATTACCTGCTCGACAGCATCATTACTGTTGTCGATGCCAAGCACGGGCAGAAGCAACTCGATGAATTCCGCGAAGCGCAGGAACAGGTCGGTTTCGCCGACCGGATTCTCCTGTCCAAGTCCGACCTGGTGTCTGACGAGGAACTCGACAAGCTACGCACGCGCCTGGTGCGCATGAACCCGCGCGCGCCGATGAAAAAGGTGCATTTCGGAAACATGCCGATCGAGGAAGTGTTCGACATCCGCGGCTTCAATCTCAATGCGGTGCTCCAGATTGACCCGGACTTCCTCGGCGATGCCGAGCACACCCACGACGAGCATGTCCGGTCCTTCGTTTTCCGCTCGAAGAAGGCGTTCGACGGCACGAAGCTGGAGGAATTCCTCTCCGGCCTCACGCAGGTCTACGGCAACGATATGCTTCGTTACAAAGGTATGCTATATCTCAAGGGCAATCCTCGACGGGTGGTGTTCCAGGGCGTCCACATGATGATGGGCGGGGACATGGGCAAACCCTGGGGCAAGGATGAGGCGCGCGAAAGCGTCATGGTGTTCATTGGCCGGAACCTTCCGGAAGACCTTTTCATCAGAGGGCTTGAGCAATGTCTCGTGGGGCAGAAATGAAAAAAGCGGCAGCGAAAAAAACGACGCAAAAGCCGGTGAAGAAGGCAGCGCCGAAACCGGCCGCCAAGTCGGCAGCAAAGCCTGCGGTGAAGCCTGCGGCCAAGTCGGCAGCAAAGCCTGCGGCCAAGTCCGCAGCAAAGCCTGCGGTGAAGCCTGCGGCCAAGCCCGTCGCGAAGCCGGCGGTGAAATCCGCAGACAAACCCGTGGTGAAGTCGCCGGTCAAGGAAGCGCCGGAAAAATCGACGGACGGCGGCCTGACCGAAGCGCAACTGCGCAAGGCGCCCGCCCGGGACTACATGAACGCGGACCAGCTCGCGTTCTTCCGCAAGATGCTGCTCGCGATGCAGCGCGAGATTCATGAAAAGGCAGACGAGACCTCCGAGCACCTGCGCGAGCACGAGGTCGAGCCCGATCCCACCGACCAGGCGACGATCGAGGAAGAATACGCGCTCGAACTTCGTGCGCGTGACCGCGAGCGCAAGCTGCTGAAGAAGATCGGCGAGTCGCTGCGCCTGATCGAAGACGGCACCTACGGCTGGTGCGAGGAGACGGGCGAGTCGATCGGCATTCTGCGCATGCTCGCGCGTCCGACCGCCACGCTGTCGGTGGAAGCGCAGACCCGCCGCGAGCTGAAGCAGAAGCTCTACGGCGACTGAAACCGGCGCAATTTTCCCCTCATGATCCGGCACGGCAGGCAGCGGCAGACAGGACGGAGTAATCCGGCCGCCTGGCTGCGCTTTGCCGCGTTCCGGTTGCTGCTCGCCGCCGGCATCCTGTTTGCCCAGGTCGGGGCACAACTGCACGCGCTGGAGCACATCGACCACGATCTCGCGGTCGCGCAACTCGGCAGCAAGAAGGCACCGCCGCTCAAGCACACCGCCGAGCAGTGCTCGCTCTATGCCGCACTCGACAGCGGTATTTCCGGATCCTCCCTCCCGGTGCTCTGCCTTCCGCAGGGCATCGAAACCGCGGCGGTTACCTCCGCCGGCATCGTTGTATTCACGCTCGTACCGTTCCGGTCGCGAGCGCCCCCCGCAACACTTTCCTGACGCAACACCCTTTGCACGCATGCGGCTGCCCACGGGGCGCCGCATCCGCCTACATGCATTGCCAGGAGAGTCATCCATGCACCACCCTTTGCGTCCGGCCGCGATTGCGGTCGCCTGCGCGCTTGCCGCGCCCGGCCTGATTCACTCACAGACCGGTAACGCCCAGACCGCAGCGCCTTCACCCGAAGCAACGCCCGCGGAAATCCAGCTCAAGGCCATCGTTGTCACCGCCGATCCGCTCGGCAGCGGGTCCGACCTGTTCGATCTCGCGCCGCCGGTTTCGGTCATGGAAGGCCGCGGGCTGGTCCTGAAACGCCGCTCCAGCCTCGGTGAGATCGTGACTGATCTGCCTGGCGTGAGTTCCACCGGTTTTGGCCCGAACGCGAGCCGCCCGGTAATCCGCGGCCTCGACGGCGATCGCGTGCGGATCCTGCAGAACGGCGCGGGCATGTTCGATGCCTCCGCCGCGAGCCCCGACCACTCGGTGAGCCTCGATCCGCTCGCGATTGACCGGATCGAGGTCGTCCGCGGGCCGGCGGCACTGCTCTACGGCGGCAACGCGGTCGGCGGCGTGGTCAATGTGATCGACGGTCGCATACCCCAGACTCGTATCCGGGGCATCGGCGGCGCGGTCGAGCAGCGCCTCGGCGGCCCCGACGGTGAACGCGGGCTGTCAGGCCGGATCGACGCCGGCAACGGCAGGTTCGCGATCCACGCCGACGCCTACGGACGCACCACCAGCCAGCTCCAGATCAAGGGCTCGCCGGTGTCCACGCGCCTTCGGGACCTGATCAACCGCGGCCAGGCCACCGTGACCGCGGAGCAGCGCGACGCGCGCGGTCGCCTGCCCAACAGCGACCAGCGTTCCGACGGCGGCGCGCTTGGCGGCTCGGTCTTCTGGGGCAAGGGTTACGCCGGCGTATCGGCCTCGGACTTCACGACCAACTACGGCACGGTCGGAGAACCCACCGTGAGGATCGACATGGCCTCGAAGCGCTACGACGCGGCGGGCGAGATCCGTGATCTCGGCGGCTTCGTGCACGGCATCAAGTTCAAGTACGGCACGTCCGAATACCAGCATCGCGAGATCAACGCGGGCGTGGTGGGCACCACCTTCCGCAGTTCCGGAAGCGACGCGCGGGTGGAACTCCAGCACGGGCGCCTCGGTCCGCTCACCGGCATGTTCGGAATTCAATCGACCGTGTCGCGCCTGGTGGCCGAAGGCGATGAGGCGTTCATCCCCTTCAACCGCTCCGCGGGGACGGCGATGTTCGTCTACGAGGAAATGGCGATCGGCAGGCTCAAGCTGAATTTCGGCGGCCGCTACGAGGACGTGAAGATGCGCGCCAATCCGTTCGCCGCGACCGGCGCGGCGGCGAGCGCGCGCAATTTCGGGCTTCGCAGCGGCGG
>CAMBSA010000103.1 GCA_945869935.1 Bordetella parapertussis
GATGCGACTCTGGGCGAACTCGTCGGGACGGCGCAGCGTTTTATCCCTGAGGGACGGATCTTCTGTGCGGGCGGCGCGCCGCTTTCGCGAACCGCAGCCTTTGAACGTGCGCTCTCGGCGAATGCATTTGTTCCGCCGGTGATCGCCGAGGACGGTCCCGCCGCAATACTTTTTACGAGCGGCACCACCGGCTATCCCAAGGGGGCGATCCAGCCGCATCACGGCCGCTGGGTGTCGGCGCAGGCGGCGATCGCCGATTTTGCGTTTACCTGCGACGATGTCCTCGCGATGGCCTCGCCGATGTATCACGCCGCGGGCCTGTTCACCTGGTATCTGGCCGGTGTCGCGGCGGGTGCGACCGCGGTGTTGCTGCCGGGCTGGGATCCGGCGGATTTCATCGCGACGGTGGAGCGGCATGGCATCACCGGCGCGTTCGCGGTGCCGACGCAGCTTGCGATGCTGGTGCGGCATCCTGGCTTCGATGCGCGGCGTCTGCGGAGCCTTCGCGTGATCGCCTACGGAGGCGCGCCGAGCGAACCCGCGCTGATCGCTGAAGTGGAGCGGGCGCTTCCGGGGACGCGGCTGGTGCAGAACTACGGCCAGACCGAGACCGGTCCCCTGTTCAGCATGCAGCCGGAGGACCGCGCATCGCATCCGGCGGCATTGGGGCGACCGAATCCCCTGATCGAGGTTCGCATCATCACCGAGGGGCGCGAAGCCGCGGTGGGCGAGGTGGGCGAAATCGCCACCCGCGGCGCGCACCTGATGCTTGGCTACTTCGACGATCCCGCGCCGACGAAGGAATTCTTTCGCGACGGCGACGGCTGGGGCTGGACCGGCGACCTCGCGGTGCGCGATGCCGACGGACTCATCACGCTCGTCGGCCGCAACCGCGACACGATCATATCGGGTGCGGTGAACATCTATCCGATCGAACTCGAGCGCGTGGCGAAACTGAACCCCGCGATCGCCGACTGTGCCGCCTTTGGCGTGCCCGACGCGGTCTGGGGGGAACTGCCGGCGCTCGCGGTAGTGCGACGGCCGGGCGCGACGATTGATGCCGCGGACGTCCAGGCCCTGTTCGAGGGCGAAATCGGCCGGCACAAGCGGCCGCGTGCGGTGTATTTCGTTGATGCGCTTCCCTACACCCCGGTGGGCAAGTTGCTGCGCGGAGAACTGAAAAAGCGCTTTCCTTCGCTCACGTCGCCCTGAGTGTTGCGACCCTGTTTTTGCAGGCCAATACTGACAATCTGTAAAAAAAGCCCAGTATTGGCGCGGCAAAGCGGGCGTTTAACTGACATTTGCTGTTTTCGCCCTGTGCCTGAAGCCAGGCAGGATCACCTCCTTTTCGCGCACCGGAAAGACTGAGCAGACTCGGTTTCCCTGACCACCTCCGCGGAAGGGTCGACAGGGGGAGCGGTTATAATAACTGCTTGCATTCATGACACTTTTTGCCCTCGGACTGAATCACCAGACGGCGCCACTCGCCCTGCGCGAGCGCGTCGCGATCGGTGACGACCGTCTTCCGGCGGCGCTGCAGGAACTGATTGGCTCACGGGCCGCCGGCGAGGCCGCGATCCTGTCCACCTGCAACCGAACCGAGCTGTACATGGTGACCGGGGGCGGGGCCAATCCCCAGCCCGCGCAGGCACTCGAATGGCTGGCGGGATTCCACAGCCTCAAGCCGCAGGACCTGCATTCGCACACCTACACGCTCCCTTCGGAGAACGCCGTCCGTCACGCCTTTCGCGTCGCCTCGGGACTGGACTCGATGGTGCTGGGTGAGCCGCAGATCCTCGGTCAGTTGAAGGGTGCGGTGCGCGCGGCCGAGACCGCGGGCACGCTCGGCACCACGCTGCACAAGCTGTTTCAGCGGACCTTCGCGGTTGCCAAGGAAGTGCGCAGCAACACCTCGATAGGTGCCAACGTCGTGTCGATGGCCGCCGCCGCGGTGCGGCTGGCCGAGCGCATCTTTCCCTCGATCTCGGAGCAGAAGGTGTTGTTCATCGGAGCGGGCGAGATGGTCGAACTCGCGGCCACGCATTTCGCCGCGCAGCACCCGAAGGTCATGGCGTTTGCCAACCGCACGCTTGAGCGCGCCGATCACCTTTCGCAGCGGTTCGGCGGGCGCGCGATCGCGCTGCGCGACCTGCCCGAGGTGCTGCCTGAGTTCGACATCGTCGTGTCATGCACCGCGAGTTCGCTGCCGATCATCGGCAAGGGCATGATGGAGCGCGCGATACGTGCCCGCCGTCACAACCCGGTGTTCATGGTTGATCTTGCGGTGCCGCGCGATATCGAGCCTGAGGTCGGCGCGATGGATGACGTGTTCCTCTACTCGATCGATGATCTCGCCGCGGTGGTGCGCGAGGGCATGGATTCGCGCCAGTCGGCGGTGGCGCAGGCCGAGGCGATCATCGAGTCGCAGGTGGGCTCGTTCCTGCACTGGATGCAGTCGCGCGTGCGCGTGCCGCTGATACGCCAGTTGCGCGATTCCGCTGAAGAAGCGCGCCGGCACGAGTTCGACCGGGCGCTGAAGGCGCTGGCCCGCGGGGACGATCCGAAGGCGGTGCTCGAGCAGCTCTCGCACGGACTTACGAACAAGCTGATGCACGGCCCGACGCAGGCGCTGCACCAGGCAGGCGACGAGGCCGACTCCGCCTCGAAGCTGATCGCGCGCCTGTACCGCCTCAGCGACCGCGATCCGCGCGCCTGATTCAGCAACGCCCTTCACCCACGTCCGGATTCCGCAAGGCATGACCCCCACCATCGCAGCAAAACTCGAGCAGCTGTTCGGCCGCCTCGAAGAACTCAGCCGGCAGTTGTCCTCGGAGGATGCGGCGAACGATATGGAGCAGTTCCGCAAGCTCTCGCGCGAGCATGCGGAACTCGAGCCGCTTGCACACCTGTACAAGGAATACAAGGGCGTGGAAGCGGATCTCGCCGCCGCGCAGGAGATGCTCGGCGATCCCGAGATGAAGTCCTACGCCGAGGGCGAGGTGCGCGCGGCCAAGGACAAGCTTGTGGTGCTCGAGGCCGAGCTCACGAAGATGCTCCTGCCGCGCGACCCCAATGACGACCGCAATATCTTTCTCGAAATCCGCGCGGGCACCGGAGGCGACGAGTCGGGTTTGTTCGCGGGCGACCTGTTTCGCATGTACACCCGTTATGCCGAGCGCAACCGCTGGCAGGTCGAGATCATCTCCGAGAGCACCGGCGAGGTCGGCGGCTACAAGGAGGTGATCGCGCGAATCATCGGCCAGGGCGCGTATTCGAAGCTGAAGTTCGAGTCGGGCGGCCATCGCGTGCAGCGCGTGCCCGCCACCGAGGCGCAGGGCCGCATCCACACCTCGGCGTGCACCGTGGCCATCCTGCCCGAGGCGGACAAGCTCGATGACGTGGTGCTCAACCCGTCGGAACTGCGCATCGACACTTTCCGTGCCTCGGGCGCGGGCGGGCAGCACATCAACAAGACCGAGTCCGCGATCCGCATCACCCACCTGCCCACCGGCATCGTGGTGGAGTGCCAGGACGGCCGCTCGCAGCACAAGAACAAGGACAAGGCGATGTCGGTGCTGATCGCGCGCATCAAGGACAAGCAGGAGCGCGAGCTGCACGCCGAGACCGCTGCTACCCGAAAATCGCTCGTCGGCTCGGGCGACCGCTCAGAGCGCATCCGCACCTACAACTTCCCGCAGGGCCGGGTCACCGATCACCGCATCAACCTCACCCTCTACAAGATCGACTCGCTCATGGACGGCGATATCGGCGACCTGACACAGGCACTCGCCGCCGAGCACCAGGCCGAGCAGCTTGCGCAGCTCGCCGAGGCGGCCTGAGTACGCTCGTGAGGCCGCGCGTTGTCGTATGAGCTTCGTCGCATGAGAAGCGTCGCATGAGTTCCATCGTATGAGTACCGTCGGATGAGCACCGTCGAGGAAATCCTCCGTTTGAGCGGTATCGCGCGAAGCGAGGCGTCAATGCTGTTCGCCCATGCCCTGGCCCGGGACCGCGTCTGGCTGGTTTCGCACTCCGACGATGCCATCGACGATGCGCTACGGGCGAAGGCCGATGCATTGTTCGCACGCCGCCGCGCAGGGGAGCCGGTGGCCTACCTGCTGGGCGAGCGGGAATTCTGGGGCCTCGCGCTCGAGGTGTCGTCGGCGGTGCTGATCCCCCGGCCGGAAACCGAGCGGCTGGTGGAACTTGCGCTTGAACGCCTGCCCGCGAATCGCGAGGCGGGCGTGCTCGATCTGGGCACCGGCAGCGGGGCGATCGCGATCGCGATTGCGGCGGAACGCCCGCGGGCGCGGGTCACCGCGATTGATGCGTCAGAACAGTCGCTTGCGGTCGCGCGATCCAATATTGCACGGCACGGCAAACGTGTGCGTCTCTTGCAAAGCGATTGGTTCGTGGCGCTTGGGGACGAGCGTTTCGACCTGATCGTGTCCAACCCGCCGTACATTGCGGGCGCCGACGCGCATCTCGGCGAAGGCGACCTGCGGTTCGAACCGAAGAACGCGCTCACCCCGGGCGCGAGCGGCATGGAGGCGATCGAGGCAATCGCGGTTGGCGCGTCCTCGCATCTCGCGCCGGGAGGCTGGTTGCTGATCGAGCACGGATGGGACCAGCGCGCTGCCTGCATCGAGCTTTTCACGCGTCTGGGCTTTTCGGAGGTCGCCGACCACGACGACCTCGCGGGCGTGCCCCGGGTGATCGCGGGGCGGCTCTGATTAGTGCGGTTTGACCCCGCCCGCACGAGCCGATAGAATTCCCGATCAATTCAGTCAAGTACTCATTTTGGATCAGGAGTTATCGATGAGTGTTCAGGAACGCATTCGGCAAGTAGTCACCGCGCATCCGGTCGTGCTTTTCATGAAGGGCACGCCGCAGTCTCCCCAGTGCGGCTTTTCGCAGACCGCGATTCGCATTCTCGACGCCTGTGGCGTGGAGGACTTCGCGGCAGTGAACGTGCTGGAAGATCCGGAGGTTCGCCAGGGCATCAAGGAATTCGCCAACTGGCCGACGATTCCGCAGCTCTATGTCGACGGTGAATTCGTCGGCGGCTCGGACATCATGCGCGAGATGTACGAATCGGGCGAACTGAAAAAGATGTTCGAGGAGAGGGCGTCCTCGTAGGCACACGCGACCGGGGTCTGCCCGGTCCTGGTCCTGCTGCAAAGATCGCCGCTTTCAAGCGGCGATTTTGTTTCTACACGGCGGTCAACCGCGTATTGGCCAGTTGCAGCCGCTCGACCAGGATCGCCATGAAGGCGCGGTCGAAGCGATGACGGCAGGCATCCGAGGCGTGGTCGAGATCCTCGGTGCGGATGCGGATGATGCGGGCCTCGCTCATCGTGGCGACATCCGCGCTGCGCTCGCTGCCCGACTTGGACAGGTAGGCCATTTCGCCGAAGCATTCCCCGGGCGAGAGCACGTTGAGCAGTTTCTTCCGTTTGGTGACCTTCACTTCGCCCGCGGCGAGAATGCAGAAGAAATCGCCCTGTTCGCCATCGCGAATGAGCGTGGTGCCCGGCGGCAGGTTTTCCCAGGCCGAGATGCGCAGCACTTCCCATAGTTCCGCATCGGTGAAGAGCTCGAAAAATGGCATCGCCCGTAGGGTGTTGAATTTTTCGCTGTCGGCGACTTCCTGCGACTGCTCGGTGAGCTGTTCGGTGCGAAAGGCTTCGGCGAGATCGTAGGAGAATTCCTCCCATCCGGGGTAGCGCCGTTCCAGGTCCTTCTGCATCGCGCGGCGCACGATCTTGTCCACCGAGAGCGGAATATCCTTTCGCAGCGACGAGGGCAGCACCGGCTCGACGTTGGTGATCTGGTACATCATCGAAAAATTGTTCGTCGCCTGGAAAGGCAGGGTGCCGGTGAGGAGCTGGTACATCACCACGCCGAGCGAGTAGATGTCGGTCTGGTGATTGAGCGTGTGTTCCTTGATCTGCTCGGGCGACATGTAGGCGGGCGAACCGATGCCCGCGACCTGGGTTTCATCGCCGGTGGAGAGCAGCGCCGCCCCGAAGTCGGAAATCTTGATGTCGGTGTCGCCCGCGAGGAGGATGTTCGCCGGTTTGATGTCGCGGTGGGTCACGCCGAGCTTGTTGGCGAAATCCAGGGCACGGGTGCACTTGAAGATCATCTCCACGATCTTGTCGATCGGCAGCAACCGGGTCTTGTCGCAGTAGGGTTCGAGCGTGCCGCCCGCGACATACTCCATCACGATGTAGCTCATGTTGTTGTCGCCGACCACCGCGTCATGGATCTGCGCGATGTGCGGATGCAGCAGCTTGCCCGCGAGCGCGGCTTCGGTGAGAAAGAGCTTTCGCGCAAGGCGGCCGTCATCGCCTTCCTGCAGCTTGTCTTCGAACACCACCTTAACCGCGACATCGCGGCTGTTGAAGGAGTCGTGGCAGAGGAAGACCTCGCTCGTTGCGCCTTCGCCGAGCTTGCGGATGACCTCGTACTTGCCAATCTGTTCCGGCTGCAGCATTGCCATCGTGATGTCCCTGGAGGCCTTGCCTGACGTCGTTGCGGTTTGGGGATTCGGTTGTGGATTCGGTTGTGAATTCTATCGGGCAAGGCGCCGGCGGGCGCGTGCCACAGCGGCGCGGACGG
>CAMBSA010000104.1 GCA_945869935.1 Bordetella parapertussis
ACGAAATCCTTTCCATGCCGAATGCGCGGCTCGATGCGGCGGGTTTCGGCAGCTGGGAAATACGCCAGTGGGTGACCGCTCTAGGCGTGGCGCACGACCGCAAGCCACGCACGCTTGCCTACGAGGCAGTGGTGGAGTGGGACACCGGCTGCGCGGTCGCGATCTACGAGTGATGCGCGCAGGAAAACGGGTGGGAAACCGAGTGGGAAGCTGAGCGGATGCCTGCCGATTCCGGGAAGCCCTTGCGGATTGCCACGCTCGCGCTCGGCCTGCGCTCCACTGCGCAGAGCCTTGGCGTCGTCGGACGTGAACTGGGTGTCTTCGCGCGGCACGGGCTCGACCTGTGCATCGTACGCGAGGAAACCGCCGGGCCGGACGGTGCGCGCGGACTGCTCTCGGGCGAATTCCAGTTCGCCGAATTCGGTTCGGTGCCTATCGTGCAGGCGAGCATCGAAGGGCAGGACCCCTTGATTCTCCTCGCGGCCGAACCGGTGTCGGCGCTGTATATCCTCGGCAATCATGACATCGATTCGCCGGCCAAGCTCTCGGGCGGCGCGATCGGCGTGCTCTCTCAGGCGGGACAGACCGGCTTTTCCGCGCAGAAGATGCTCGAACGCTGGGGTCTCGCCGGCAAGGTCACGCTCAAGCCGCTGGGCACCTATTCGAAGATCTATGCGGCGCTAGGCGCGGGCGAGATCGCGGGCGGCGTGCTCACCGCGGATTACCGGCTCGCGGGCGAGATCGCGCACGGCTTCGTGCAACTCGCTGACCTCGGCGAGGAATTCAAGTACCAGGGTCCGGTGGTGGCGACCACCAGGCGGCTTCGCGACAGCGATCCGGAGCTTGTTGCCGCGGTGGTGCGTGCCTATGTGGAATCCATCCGCGTGTTCAAGACCGAGGCGGCGCAGGTGGTGCCGGTGCTCAAGCGCCATCTCGGTTTCGTGGACGACGCACAGGCCGCGGCGATCCAGACGTTTTACGCGGCACGCTTTCGCGACTTTCCGCTCGCCTCCGACGACGGCATCGCGCGGGTGATCGCTTCCTTCGAAGCCACGCATCCCGGTGCGGAAAAACTCAAACCGTCCGACGTGCACGATCCGTCCTTCGTGAGCGCGGCAAGGGGAATCTGACCATGGATCTCGGCATTCGCGGCCGTACCGCGCTTATCACCGCTTCTTCCAACGGCATCGGCAAGCGTTGCGCGCTGACGCTCGCGGCCGAAGGCGTGAAGCTGGTGATCTGCGCACGCGGCCGCGAACGGCTGGATGCCACCGCGGCGGAAGTCGCGGCGATTGCGGGCGCGGACAATGTGCTCGCGCTCACCGCCGACATCGGCAAGACCGACGATATCGAGCGCGTCTGCCGCGAGGGCGAAGCAAAGTTCGGCGGCATCGATATTCTGGTTTTCATAGGCGGCTCGCCCAAGCGCGGTGCACCGGCAGTGGTGAATGAGGCGGATTTGCGCGATGCGTTCGAACTCACCGTGGTGCCGGCCTTCACGCTCACCCGTCTGCTTGTACCCGGGATGAGGAAGCGCGGCTGGGGCAGGGTGGTGACGGTACAGGCGCGCTCGGTGCGCGAACCGATCGAAGATCTTGTCACGTCATCGGCGACGCGGCCGGGCGTGGCGGGCCTGTTCAAGTACCTCGCCAACGAAGTCGCGGGCGACGGCGTGACGGTGAATACCATCGTTCCCGGCCGCATCAACACCGAGCGTTTCCGCGCCGGTGCTGAATACGCGGCCAAGGTGGGCGATGCCAGCTACATGAAGGACAAGGTCGGCGGTATTCCGATGGGCCGGCTCGGCGAGCCGCAGGAAGTGGCGGACGCCGTGTGCTACCTCGCCTCGATGCGGGCGTCCTATATAAACGGCGCCGCGCTGCAGGTCGACGGCGGCGTGATCCGGGCGATCTAGGGACGCCGCCGCGATGCTCTCCACTCTGAAAAACGGCTACCCGGTGAGCGAGAGCATCGGCCATCTGATCAACCTCACCCATAGGCAGATCCAGCCGCTACTGGAGGAGCGGGTGCGCGAGTACGGTGTCTCGTACGGCACCTGGTTTTTCCTGCGCGCCTTGTGGGAGGAGGATGGCGTGAGCCAGGCGGCGCTTGCCGAGCGCGTCGGCGCCTCGCAGCCGACCACGCTCGCCGCGCTTCGCAAGCTCGCCGGGCTGGGGCTGGTCGCGCTCAAGGATGACCGGGCCGACCGCCGAAAATTCCGCGTCATGCTCACCGCCAAGGGGCGCGCGCTGCACGAAGTGCTGATTCCCCGCGTGGCTGAAATCAACGGCGTCGTGCTTCGCGGACTCTCGCGCAGCGAAGTGAACGAGTTGCGTAGAATACTCAAGCTCATCCAGACGAATGCGAAGGCGGACATCGCCGCATCGCATCCCCCCGCGGTGCGCGCGAAACGCGCCCGCAAGTCCGCGATCTGAATCCACAAAGCAGATATTCACCCTTTACCAGGAGACTGCACATGAGCGAGAAGAAATTTACGCGCAGGGATGTCCTCACGATCGCGGGCGCGGCCGCCGGCACGATGATGGCGCCGGGCATCATCCGGGCGCAGTCGCGCTCGAACGCGCCGATCAAGGTGGGCGTCAACCTGCCGACCTCGGGTGTGTTCGCGCTCGTCGGCCAGGAGGCCAACAAGGGCATCCAGATGTATCTCGAATCGATCAAGCACACGGTCGCGGGGCGCAAGATCGAGGCGATCTTCGAGGACGAGACGGTGCAGGTGAACGTCGGCGTCGCGAAAGCCCGCAAGCTGCTGGAGAACGACGGGGTGCATGCGCTGATCGGCGGCGTCGCCACGCCGGTGATCTACGCCACGGCGCCACTGATCATCAAGGCACAGACGCCCTACATCATCACCGTGGGCGGCGGAGCCGAAATCACGCGCAAGTCCAAGCGCAACGACTATTCCTTTCGCACCAGCTACAACATCTGGGCGCAGACCTATCCCTTCGCCAAGTGGATCGCGCAGAACAAGACCAAGAAGGTCTACATCTTCTGCCCCGACTATGCGGCGGGCAAGGAATTCGCGGACGCCTTCAAGGCGGGCTTCACCGAGGGCGGCGGCACCATCGTGGGCGAGTCCTACGCGCCGCTTGCCACCCCGGACTTCGTGCCTTTCCTGACGAAAGTCGCGGAAGCCAAGCCCGAAGGCATCTTCGGTTTCTGGGCGGCGAGCGCGGCGATCCGTTTTCTCAAGGCGGCCGACCAGCTCGGCATCAACCGCACATCCACCCTGTATCTCTCCGGCTTCGCGGTGGACTACGACACGCTGCCGCAGACCGGAAACGCGGCGATCGGCGCGGTGTCGGTGCACTCCTGGAACCTCGACCTGCCGAACGCGGCCAACCAGGCCTTCGTGAAGGCCTACGAGGCTCAGCACAAGGCCACGCCTTCCTATCTTCCTCTCTACGGGTGGGATGCTATGCGTGCGGTGGTGGCGGCGATCGAGAAGGTCAAGGGCAACGTCGAGGACAAGCCGAAGTTCGCCGCCGCATTCAAGGGTCTGGCGTTTGACAGCCCGCGCGGCAGGATGTCGATCGATGCCAACACCCACGACGTGGTCCAGGATCTCTACATCCGCGAGACGGTGGCGGGCGGCAAGACGATGCCGGTGTCCAAGGTGATCGCGACGCTGCCCAAGGCCGCCGATCCGTTCCCGGACAAGGGCTAGTCGCGCATCCGCGGCACCTGACGCATGTCCTTTCTCGCCGTCCAGTTCCTGAACGGGCTCGCCTTCAGCCTGCTGCTGTTCTTCGCGGCGGCGGGCCTGTCGATCTCCTTCGGCCTGCTCAACCTTGCGAACCTCGCGCACGGCGGCTTCTACATGCTGGGGAGCTACGTCGCGCTTGCGGTGTATGCGGCCACCCAGAGCTTCACGCTTGCGCTGGTGGTGGCGCCGCTGGTGCTGGCGGTGGTGGGCATGATCATCGAGTTGGGTTTCCTGCGGCATCTGTACCAGCGCGATCACCTCGACCAGGTGCTGCTCACCCTCGGTTTCGCCTACGTGATCTGGGACGTGGCTAACTGGATCTGGGGCGGTGCGGCCTACCTGTTATCGCCTCCCGAACTGCTCTCGGGGAAAATCCAGGTGATGGGCCGCGACTACCCGGTGTACCGGGTCGCGGTGCTCGGTGGCGGGCTGGTGATGGCGGCGATCCTGCTCTGGATCGAGGCGAAGACAAAAATCGGGGCGGTGATACGCGCCGGGGTGTCGGATCCGCAGATGCTGCGCGCGATGGGGGTCAATGTCGGACTGGTATTCACCGTCGCCTTCTGTTTCGGCGCCGCGCTCGCGGGGCTGGGGGGCGTGGTGGGGGGGCCGATCATCGGCCTGTACCGCGATGTGGACTTCGAGATCCTCATGCTCGCCACCATCGTGGTGGTGGTGGGCGGCCTCGGTTCGCTCCGGGGCACCTTCGTGAGCTGCCTGCTGGTGGGGCTGATCGACAGTTTCGGCAAGGTCTATTTCCCGGATTTTGCGCTGGTGTCGATGTTCATCGTGATGGCGGTGGTGCTGCTCGTGCGTCCGGCGGGACTGTTCGGCGTGCAGCGCTCCATCCTGTCGGGCGCATAGCGTGGACATCGTCTCGGAGGCACGCCGCCGGCGTGCAGTGATTGAGCTTGCAGTGCTGGTGGCCCTTGCCGCGCTGCCGTTCTTCGCCAACAAGCCCTTCTATATCACCGTCATCGCCGAGGCGATGGTGTTCGCGATTGCCGCAATGAGTCTCGATCTGCTGCTCGGCTACACCGGGCTTGCGTCCTTTGGTCATGCGGCTTTCTTCGGCATCGGCGCCTACACCGCGGGGCTGATCGGGGTGAACTACACCGCTCTCCTTCCGCTGACGCTCGGCGCGGCGATGCTGGTGGCCGCTGGCGCGGCGCTCGTCGGTGGCTGGCTGGCGATCCGCTCGGCGGGCATCTATTTCATTTTCCTGACGCTTGCGCTCGCCCAGATGGTGTATGCGATCTTATTCAAGTGGCGCAGCCTCACCGGCGGCGACGATGGGCTCTCGGGTGTGCCGCGGCCCTCGGTCTGGCCGTTCGACGCGATCATCGACACGTCCGACAACCGGGTGTTCTATCTGCTGACGCTTGCGATCTTCGCGATTGCCTACCTCGTTCTTCGTCGCATCGTGTCCTCCGGTTTCGGCACGGTGCTCATCGGCATTCGCGAGAACGCAGGGCGCATGACCGCGATCGGCTACAACGTGCAGGCCTACAAGATCGCCGCCTTCGTGCTATCGGGTGCCTTTGCCGGCCTCGCGGGCGGATTGTTTGCGCATCTGTTCCAGCTGGTGTCGCCCGAGCAGGCGCACTGGCAGACATCGGCACTGCTGCTGATCATGGTGGTGCTCGGCGGCTCGGGCTCGCTGGTGGGACCGAGCGTCGGCGCGCTGATCGTGGTGCTGCTGCACAACGTGGTGTCCACCTATACCGAGCGCTGGCCGCTGATCATGGCGGGGACCTTCATCCTGGTGGTGATGTTCGCGCGCGGCGGGCTGTGGGGGCTTGCAAGCCGTTACGTGATGCGGAAACGGGGCGAGGCATGAGCGAGAGCTCGATGGCAGGCGAAGGCCTCGTCGCCGACAAGGACGGCCTGGTGGCCGTGGCCATCACCCGGCGCTACGGCGGCTTCAACGCGCTCGAGAATGTGAACCTCACGGTGGCGCCGGGCGAGCGGCATGCGCTGATCGGCCCGAACGGCGCCGGCAAGACCACGATGTTCCACATTCTCGGCGGGCAGGTGCCGCCGTCGGCGGGCAAGATCACCCTCGGAGGCGAGGACATCACCGCGATGGCGCCGTACCGCCGCGTGGCACTCGGCGTGGCGCGCACCTTCCAGCGCAACAATCTTTTCTTCGGCCTCACCGTGTTCGAGAACATCCGGCTGTCGGTGCAGGCGCACACCTCGGCCGGGCGCAACCTGTTTCGCCTTGCTTCCGTGCATCGCGGCATCACCGAACGCGCGCAGCAGATCATCGAGCAGTTCGGGATCGAGCCGCTAGCGGGAAAGCTTGCCTCCGAGCTGTCCTACGGCGACCAGCGCAAGCTGGAGATCGCGGTGGCGCTCGCAGGCAAGCCGCGCGTGCTGCTGGTGGATGAACCCACCGCGGGCATGTCGCCGGCGGAAACCGCGGAAATGGTGACGGTGCTCGCGCAGATGCCTCGGGATATATCGCTGCTGATCGTCGAGCACGACATGGACGTGGTCTCGGCGCTCGCCGACCGCGTCACGGTGCTGCAGAACGGCCGCATGATCGCCGCCGGCACCTGGGACGAGATCCGTGTGAACGAATTCGTGCAGATGGCCTATATGGGAGCGGCGCGCCCGCGCGCCGGGGGTACAAAGCGGCCCGGGAAGAAGCACTGATGCTCGAACTTCAGGACCTCAACGCGTTCTACGGCGTGAGCCATGTGCTGCAGGGCGTGTCGATGAAGATCGGCCCGGGTGAGGTGGTGTGCCTGCTCGGGCGCAACGGCGCGGGCAAGACCACCACGGTGTCGTCGATCATCGGCTTCGTGAAATCCCGTGACGGCAAGATACTGATGAACGGCGAGGACATTGCCGG
>CAMBSA010000105.1 GCA_945869935.1 Bordetella parapertussis
TCTCGAGAAGAAATACGGCTTCGATGAATTCAACCAGACGGTGTTTGCCGGCGGGGCGTTGAAATTGGGCCGGTTCTTCTGGCGCGTCGGGGACCAGACCCTGATCGACGGCATCCTGGTCAACGGCAGCGCAAGGCTCGTGGGCTGGATCGCCAGCGTCGTGCGCCTGTTACAGTCCGGTTATATCTACACCTACGCGTTTGCCATGATTCTCGGCGTGTTCGTCATTCTCACGCTCTGGCTGTATCGCATCGCCTATCCGTCATGACCCTGCGCACCGAGACACGCGCCCCGAGCCGCCGATGAACACCGCCCCCTGGTTGAGCCTGTCCGTCTGGGTCCCTATCCTGACCGGCCTCGTGGTGCTGGCGAGCGGATCAGACCGGAACGCCGGCGTTGCACGCGGCATCGCGCTTGTCGGCGCGATCGTCGGGTTCCTCGTCACCATTCCCCTGGTCGCCGGATTCGATACCGGCACCAGCGCAATGCAGTTCGTCGAGAATCGTGCCTGGATCGAGCGCTTCAACATCAACTACCACCTCGGCGTGGACGGTATTTCAGTCCTGTTCGTGCTGCTAAACAGCTTCGTGACCGTGCTCGTCATCATCGCCGGCTGGGAAGTCATCACCAGCCGTGTCGCGCAGTACATGGCGGCGTTCCTCATCATGTCGGGTCTGATGAACGGAACCTTCGCGGCGCTGGATGCCCTCCTGTTCTACGTATTCTTTGAGGCGACCCTGATCCCGATGTACATAGTCATCGGCGTGTGGGGCGGCCCGAACCGGGTGTATGCCGCGGTCAAGTTCTTCCTCTACACGCTGCTTGGCTCGCTCCTGATGCTGGTCGCGTTCATCTATCTCTACGTTCGCTCGGGCGGAAGCTTCGAGATCCTCGACTTCCATACCCTGCCGCTGTCGATGAACGCCCAGATACTGCTGTTCATCGCATTCTTCATGGCGTTCGCGGTGAAGGTGCCGATGTGGCCGGTGCATACCTGGCTGCCGGATGCGCACGTCGAAGCGCCCACCGGCGGTTCCGCGGTCCTGGCCGCGATCATGCTGAAGCTCGGCGCCTACGGCTTCATCCGTTTTTCGCTGCCCATTCTTCCCGATGCGAGCCAGGCGTTGTCCGGTTTCATGATCACGCTGTCGCTTGTTGCGGTGGTGTACGTCGGGCTGGTTGCGCTGGTTCAGACGGACATGAAAAAGCTGGTCGCGTATTCCTCGATCTCGCACATGGGGTTCGTGACGCTCGGTTTTTTCATCTTCAATGCGATCGGGATCGAAGGCGCGCTCGTGCAGATGATCTCCCACGGTTTCGTGTCGGCCGCGATGTTCCTCTGCATCGGGGTGATGTACGACCGCATGCATTCGCGCAACATCGCCGATTACGGCGGGGTGGTAAACAGCATGCCGAAATTCGCCGCGCTGATGCTCCTCTTCGCAATGGCCAACTGCGGCCTGCCCGCAACGTCCGGCTTTGTCGGTGAATTCATGGTGATCATGGGCGCGGTCAAGTTCAATTTCTGGATCGGCTTCCTTGCCGCCACGACGCTGATTTTCGGTGCGGCCTACACGCTCTGGATGTACAAGCGGGTGATCTTTGGCGCGATCGCCAATGACCGTGTCGCCGGACTCACCGACATCAATGCCCGTGAAACCCTCGTCCTCGGCGCGCTCGCGATAGCGGTGCTCTGGATGGGCCTGTACCCGGCACCGCTTACCGAGATCATGCATGTCTCGGTGGGCGAACTCCTAAAGCACCTCGCGGCGAGCAAGCTATGATTTCCAATCTTCCGCTGATGCTCCCCGCCTATGCGGAGATATTGCTGCTCATCTCCGCCTGCGTAATCCTGATCGCGGATCTCTTCATTCCCGACAAACGCCGCGATGCAACCTACCTGCTGTCGCTGATCGCGCTGCTGATTACGGCATTCATGACCGTGCTGGTCGCGGCCGCCACCGGAGGCCAGCCGGCGTACACCTTCAACAACATGTTCGTCAGCGATGCGATGGCGACGGTGCTCAAGCTGTTCACCTACCTGTCGGTCGCACTGTGTTTCGTCTATTCGCGCTCCTATCTCGCGGACCGTGGCATGTACCGGGGCGAGTACTTCGCGCTCGCGCTGTTCGCCACCCTCGGCATGCAGGTGATGATTTCGGCGAACCACCTGCTGGCCCTCTACCTCGGTCTGGAATTGATGTCGCTCTGCCTGTACGCGATGGTGGCGCTAGACCGGGACTCCGCGCGTTCCACCGAAGCTGCGATGAAGTACTTCGTGCTGGGCGCTCTCGCATCGGGCCTGTTGCTCTACGGCTTCTCGATGATCTACGGCTCCACCGGATCGCTCGATATCGCGCTCGTCAAGAACGCGCTTGGCGCCGGTGGCACCAACCGAACCTTGCTGGTGTTCGGCCTCGTATTCGTGGTGGCGGGAATCGCCTTCAAGCTGGGCGTGGTGCCGTTCCATATGTGGATTCCCGACGTGTACCACGGCGCCCCCGCGGCAATGACACTTTTTATCGCAACCGCGCCCAAACTGGCCGCGTTCGCGATGGCGGTGCGCCTCCTGATCGGCGGATTGCTCCCGCTCGCGTTCGACTGGCAACAGATGCTCATGATTCTAGCGGTGCTTTCGATGGCAATAGGAAACCTCGCCGCGATCGCGCAGACCAACATAAAGCGAATGCTCGCGTATTCAACCATCGCCCACATGGGCTTCATGCTGCTTGGCCTCCTGTCCGGCGTGGTGGGCGGCAACCTCAACTCGGCGGCTGACGCCTACGGCTCGGCGATGTTCTATGCCGTGGTCTATTCGATCACCAGCCTCGCGGCATTCGGCGGCATCCTTCTCCTCTCCCGCGCGGGGTTCGAAGCCGAGAGAATCGAGGACTTCAAGGGCCTCAACCAGCGCAGCCCGTGGTTTGCGCTAATGCTCCTGCTGGTCATGTTCTCGCTTGCTGGCGTGCCGCCGACGGCCGGGTTCTACGCCAAGTTCTCGGTGCTGACAGCAGTCGTGCAGACGGGCGAGATCTGGCTCGCGGTGGTGGCGGTGATCTTTTCCCTCATTGGTGCGTTCTACTACCTGCGCATCGTCAAGCTCATGTACTTCGACGCGCCGAGCGATACCAACCCGCTGAACCAGCGTCTGGACATGAATGTGCTGTTCTCGGTCAACGGGCTGTCCATGCTCGCGCTCGGCCTGTTTCCCGGGGCGCTCATGAGCATCTGCCTGGAGTCGGTCAGGACACTCGTCTGAACGCGGCCATCGGTGTCTTTCTGGTCGCTTTCGCCGCGCTGGCCGCCAACCTGCCTTTCTTCTCGCGGCGCATCTTCCTCGTGGTGAAGCCTGTCTCTGGCGACAAGGCCGTTGGCTGGTGTCTCGCGGAGCTCGTCATTTTCTATTTCGTGGTCGGTGGCATCGCGCTTGCTCTGGAGGCGCGTTCCGGTCAGATCTATCCGCAGAGCTGGGAGTTCTACGCGATGACCGGATGCATGTTTCTTGTACTCGCGTATCCCGGCTTCGTCTGGCGCTATCTCTGGAAGAGTCAGCCGTGAGCGGTCCTGCCGATATTCTCTGGTCCAAGGGCAATTTCACCGAGCAGCGCGTCGAACGGGAGGCCATCTACGACGGTCGCATGTTGCATGTGCGCCGCGATACGGTGCGCCTCCCCGACGGCGCAACCGCCACGCGAGAGCATGTCGAGCATCCGGGCGCAGTGGCGATCATCGGGCTCCTGGATTCGGGTGAACTCGTGTTCGAGCGCCAGTACCGGTACCCTCTCGAACGCGAGTTCTACGAACTGCCCGCCGGCAAGATCGATCCGGGCGAGCTGCCACTGGATTCTGCAAAGCGCGAACTGCTGGAAGAGACTGGCTATGCAGCGCATGAATGGCATCACCTCGGCGTCATACACCCGGTGATTTCATACTCGAATGAGCGTATCGAGATATTCCTTGCCCGCGGGCTCGAATTCCGCGGATCGAAGCTGGATGACGAGGAATTTCTCGAAGTGTTTCCGTTGTCGCTCGAGCACGCGGTGCAGTGGATCCGCGAGGGCCACATCACCGACGCAAAAACCATCAGTTGTCTGTTCTGGGCGGAAAAGGTCCTCAACGGCAGCTGGTCCACCGACTAACCTCCAATCCGCATCAGGTACAGCACCATGCTCGTCTACGCACTCACCATCACGCTTTCGGCCTTCCTGCTCTTCCTGGTGCAGCCGATCATCGCCAAGCAGATACTTCCCTGGTTCGGCGGGTCGTCTGCGGTATGGACCACCTGTGTGTTCTTCTTCCAGTTCCTTCTGCTCGCCGGCTATGCCTATGCGCACGCGGTGGTGCGATTCCTGTCGCCGCGCGCGCAGATCCTCGTCCACGTTGCGCTGCTGGCGGTGAGCCTCGCGGTACTTCCGATCGTAGCCGGCGTCGACTGGAAACCCACCGGCGAGGAGAATCCCAGCCTTCGCATCCTCGGTCTTCTGCTAGCCACCGTCGGGCTGCCGTATTTCCTGCTGTCCTCCACCAGTCCGCTGGTGCAGGCGTGGTACTCGCGCCGCTTCGATTCCCCGTATCGCCTGTTCGCACTGTCCAACCTGGCGTCTCTCGCTGCACTGCTGGCGTACCCGGTGGCCATCGAACAGTGGATCGCCACGCGGGCACAGGCGCTCGTCTGGTCCTGGGGCTACGCCGCGTTCGCGATCGCCTGCGGCATTGCGGCGCTTGCCGGGCTTCGCAGCGCGTCCGGCGCAAGCGGCGGTGCGCAGGGCGCGATGAGCGAATCTGCGCCAAGCCTGGGAGATCGCCTGCAGTGGGTGCTGCTGCCTGCCATCGCCTCCTACCTGCTGCTGGCAATCACCTATCACCTCACGCAGAACGTGGCATCCATCCCGTTCCTCTGGGTGCTGCCGCTCACGCTCTACCTGCTGACCTTCATCCTCTGCTTTGACGGGCGGGGCTGGTATCGCCGCGGGGTGTTCTTCCCGGTCTGCGTGATCGTGCTCGGCGCAATGGCCTGGATCATGCATGACTTCGAACTCACCCATATGCTGAAACTGGTGATTCCGGTGTACGCGCTGGGGCTTTTCGCCCTGTGCATGTTTTGTCATGGCGAACTGGTACTGATAAAGCCGGTGCCCTCCCGGCTCACCGAGTTCTACATGCTGATCTCGCTCGGTGGCGCGCTGGGTTCGCTCGCGGTATCGGTGATGGCACCGACCTTCCTTCCCGGTGATTTCGAACTCGCAGGCGGCCTCGTGCTTGCTGCGATAGCGCTGACGCTGCGCTTTCGCGGCACGAGCAGGATCGCGTTCGCGGTCGGGCTCGCGACCATCGCCTTCGTGGGCTGGGCCTCCTACAGCTACATCCACGGGTTCCTTTCTGAAGCGCGCGTGATCAAGCGCAATTTCTACTCCTCGCTTCGCACCTACGACGAGGACCGCGAATCCGGGCAGGTGCGCAAACTCATCCACGGAAGCATCAACCATGGCTCGCAGTTCACCGCACCCGAGAAGCGTGGCATGCCGATCGGCTACTTTGGTCCCACCTCGGGAATCGCGCGCGGCATCGAGGCGCTTCGCGAACGTACCAACTCGGAGAATCGCGGCATGCGCGTCGGTGTCGTCGGTCTGGGTGCGGGCGTGCTCGCGGCATGGGGCAGGGACGGGGACTACTACCATTTCTACGAGATCAATCCGCAGGTGATCGATCTTGCGCAGACCGAGTTCACCTACCTGAAGGACAGCAAGGCGAAGATCGAGCTCACGGTGGGAGACGGCAGGCTTGCGCTCGAAGCCGTGAAGCCGCAGCAGTTCGACCTGCTGGCAGCGGATGCATTTTCCAGCGACTCGGTCCCGATGCACCTGCTGACGCGCGAGGCGATGCAGCTTTATGTCAGCCACCTTCGCCCGGGCGGCGTCATCGTGTTCAACGTCACCAACCGCTACCTGGATCTTGCGCCTGTCGTGAAGCGCCTGGCCGATGCGCTAGGGCTGCATGCTCGCCTTGTGTCGGACTGGCCGGAAGGCAAGGCCTACGACATCTATGCCGGCACCGACTTCGTTCTCGTCAGTGCCGATCCGACAATCTTCAAGGCCAAGGGTCTGGCGGAAGTTGTGACCGAAATCGAAGTCAAGCGCCGTGGGGCGGTGTGGACCGACGATTTCAACAACCTGCTCGAAGCGATCAAGTAGGGCGGGTAGTCGCCCGGCACTCAGGGCCGGGTGCCGGCGCGGTAGCTGATCCGGTAGATCGCGCCCGCGTGGTCGTCGGACACCAGCATCGAGCCGTCGGGCATCAGCTCCACGTCCACCGGACGGCCCCAGACCGACTCGCCCTGCAGCCAGCCGTCGGCGAAGACCTCGTGCTTGACTGCGCGGCCGCCTTCCACCACCACGCGCTTGATCCGGTAGCCGATCTTCTTCGAGCGGTTCCATGAACCGTGCTCGGCGATGAAAATGC
Source organism: Bordetella parapertussis (assembly GCA_945869935.1). Taxonomy (GTDB): domain Bacteria; phylum Pseudomonadota; class Gammaproteobacteria; order Burkholderiales; family SG8-39; genus CAMBSA01. Next base: position 6,460 of record CAMBSA010000105.1, read on the forward strand.
TGTTGCGAAACTCCGCCGGAAACTGGCCGCCGGTATAGAAGCGCATGCCGAGCGAGGCCACGTGCGGCCCGAGTTTCACCACCGGCTGAGTGAACTCGCGGCAGGCGCGTTTT
>CAMBSA010000106.1 GCA_945869935.1 Bordetella parapertussis
CAGCTGCCGGATGAACGAGCCCGACCCCGATCCGATGCCGTGCAGCATCACCAGCGGCCGGCCGCTGCCGGCTTCGCGGTAGGCGGGCAGGCTTGCGTCCACCTGCCTGGCCGGGAAGTTCGCCAGTTGTCGTTCGATGGTTTCCATGAGTCTATCTTGCAGAAGTGGTGGTCAAGGATGCGCAGGGCATCGGGCGCGAATCCGGATGCAGAATCACTTCGGCGGACGCTTCACCTTGGTCAGCGGGTGATCCGGCGGATAGGTCGGGGTGGTCGGACTGGACGAGCCCAGCATCACGCACATCAGCGCGTCTTCGTCGCCGATGTTGACCTCGCCGCGGTACACGCCGGGCGGCACCGAGATCAGGTCGCGGTCCTTGAGCACGGTCTCGTAGTATTCGCCGTTGAGTTCCGCCATCACCTTTACCGTGCCGCGGAGGACAAAGAAGATTTCCTCCACGTCGGTGTGCAGATGCATCGGGCCTTCATGCCCGGCGGGGATCACCATCGTGGAAAACGTGAAGTGCTCGGCGGGGACGGTGTTGTTGTCCGAGGACACGCCGGTGCCGCCGGTGCCGACATAGCGCATCTGCGCACGGCCGTATTTCGGGTCGAAATCGGCCTGGAACTTGAGCGCGTCCCAGTCATAGCGGCGCGTCTCGCGGCGCGCGATGCGCGTCTCGATCCACTCCTTGAAGCTGGCTCCTGCGGGACGGTCCCAGGACGTTTTTGTCAGGCCTTGAGGCGCGGGTTCACCCATGTTGCTCTCCTTGCGTTGGCTGTTCAGATCAGTTCATCACGAAACCACCGTTGACCGGCAGAAGCTGCCCGGTCACGAAGCCCGCGGCGTCGGACAGGAAAAACATCACCGCGCCGCTCACGTCTTCCGGTTGCTGCGGCCGGTTCATTGCCCGACCCTGTATGTAGAGTTGATGCCGGTCTTCCGGCACATAGGCGGTCGCCTCGACCAGCGTGAGTCCGGGCGCGATCGCGTTGACCGCGATGCCCTCGCCGCCGAGTTCGCGCGACATCGAGCGCGTCATCGCGATCACCGCGCCCTTGCTTGCGACATAGGCCATGATCTTCGGTGCACCCCAGAGCGCGGTGTCGGAGGCGATGTTCACCACCTTGCCGCGGCCGCATTTCGCGAGGTGGGGACGCGCGGCTTTCGTCATGAGCCAGGTGCCGCGCACGTTTACCGTCATCACCCGGTCCCAGATCTCGATCTCCAACTGATCGAGCGTCTTGCCACCCGAATTGGTGATCGCGCCGTTGTTCACCAGGCCGTCTATGCCGCCCATCGCTTTTGCGGCAGCGGCGACACAGGCCTCGATCGAGCCCGGGTTCGCGAGATCCACCGGCACGAAAGTCGCGCCGATCGCATCTGCTGTCTCGCGGCCAAGATCCTCGAGCAGGTCGGAAATCACCACCTTCGCGCCTTCGGCAATCGCGCATTCGGCGAAATTGCGGCCCAATCCCCGGGCTCCTCCGGTGATCAGAATGTGTTTGTCTTTCAGGATCATTCGCTCAGTCCCGCTCGGTGACAGCCGTTCAATCAGGCCAATTGCGCTTGCTTGCCCGACTGGGCGGCATCCAGGGCGTCCAGACTCTCTTTTGCTTTCTGTTCGAGCACCCGGCGTATGCGCGCGAGGCCGACATCGTGCTGGTAGAGAAACTCCTGATTGCGCGCGTCCGGAGCCATGTTCTCGAGCACGATGCGGTCCTGTTCGAGCACGTCCCAGTGCAGGCCTTCGAGCCGATTGCGGTACATGAATTTCCATGTGTCGCGTGCCCAGCCTTCGACCTTGCGGCAGCGCCAGAAATAGACCTGGCAGTTCTCGTCGTCCACCGGCGTGCAGAAGCCGGCGATGAAGAACTGGCCGCCGGGGCCGAATTTCTTCTGGTAGGGAATGGCAAGCCGCATCCAGTAGCTGCCGGTCTCGCCCCATTCGGTCCAGTCGAAGTTCACATCGCGCTGGCCGACCTTCTCGAACATCAGGCCGGTGTCGGTCTTGCGTAGACGCATCTCCGCTTTCTTGTCGCCTTCGGCCATCGAGTGCGACTTTGCGTGCAGATAGGCGCCGTGCATCGGGTCCATCACGTTGTCGACCGCGAACTGCCAGTTCGCGTTCCAGTAGCTGGTGCAGAGCATCGCCTCCCACTCGGGCGAGGTGAGCTGCTCGGGCAGGGTGAGCGGCGCGGGCTCGCGGTTCAGTTCGTCGCCGAACCAGAGGAAGATCGCGTCCTTCACTTCTTTCACCGGATAAGCGCGCACACAGGACTGGCCCTCGAGCGGGCAGTTCTCCACCGCGGGGACGTTCTTGACCGTGCCGGTGCCGTCGATTTCGATGCCGTGGTACCAGCAGGCGACGCGGTCACCGAGGTTCCAGCCAAGCGACATCCGCGCGCCGCGGTGCGGGCAGCGGTCCTCGAGCGCGCGCACCGTGCCGTTCTTGTCGCGCCAGAGCACGATGTTCTCGCCCAGCCGGGTCAGGCCGACCGGCGCATCGAGCACGCGCCAGGAGGGGATGACGGGGTACCACGCATTCTTGACGCCGGTCTTGAGGTATTCAGTGATGCGTTCCTTGGTCACGGACATGTCAGTCTCCTGTCTTGAAGGATGGTCGGACGGTGGGGTTCATACGGACGGATTCAGACGGCCGTGTGCTGGGCACGCGGCATGTAGTGCAGGACCCTGTTCTCGGCCAGCACCACCGCGCCATAGGCGACGATGCCGATGACGGTGAGGCAGAAGATGGTGACGAACACCATCGCGGTGTTGCCCTGGCCTTCGCCGGTGATCAGCAGGAATCCCAGGCCGAGGTTGCCACCGACCAGTTCGCCCACCACCACGCCGATCACGGCCAGCGTCGCGCCGATGCGCAGCCCCGCGAACAGCGGCGGCAGCGTGGCCGGGTACTCGATCATGCGAAAGATCTGAAAACGCGAGGCCGAGAACGAGCGCGCCAGGTTGATCATGTCCGGGTCCACGGTGCGGATCGCGGTGAGCACGTTCACCATCACCGGGAAGAACACGATCAGTATCGCCACCAGGATTTTCGGATAGACGGTATAGCCCAGCCAGGTGACGAACAGAGGCGCGAACGCCACCTTGGGTGCGATCTGCAAGGCAAGGATGTAGGGCGAGAGCACCAGTTCGGTACGCGGCGAGATGCCCAGGACATAGCCGATCATCATCCCGAGCAGCGAGCCGAGCACAAAGCCGACCACCACCTCCATCGAGGTGATGCCGGCGTGCCAGAACATCCGCTCGGTGGCGATCATGCGCAGCATCTCCTGCCAGGTGCGGGAGGCCGAGGGAAGGATGAAAGGCGGAATGCCGAGCAGCCCCGGCAGCCATTCCCAGGCCGCGAGAAACACGACCAGCACGGAAAAGCTGGCAAGTGCCATGCGCCAGCTCATCATCTGACCGCCTGCCGGGGAGCTCATCGGATGCGTGTCCTTAGCCGATGAACTGGTTCGTGTACAGGTCGGTGAGCGGAACGGCCTTGGGCACGATCCCCGACTTCACGTAGTAGTCCTGCACCACGCTCAGGCGCTCGGGCTCCATCGCACCGAGCACTTTCGCGCCCGTGTAGGTGTATTCGATGTACTCCTTGAACGCCTGTTCGAGGTAGGCCTCGCGCCCCTTGAAGGAGGGAGCGGCGGCGATGTAGTCGGTCACCGCACTCTTGGGATCCTTGAGGATGTCGGCCAGGCCCTGCAGCGTGGAACGAACCAGCTTTCTCACCAGGTCCGGACGCTTCTGGATCATCTCGTCGGAGGCGAGGATCGCCTGGGCCATCGACTGCACGTACTTGTCCGAGGCGATGTAGCGCACCTTGCCGCCGGCATTGCGCGCCGCCAGGCCGAAGTCGATCGGGCCGGTGAAGCCCACCGACTTGCCCTGCACCGCCAGCTGCCACACGCCCACCGGGCCTGCCGCCTGGATGTCCACATCGGCCTTGGTCAGGCCCGCGGTGGCAAGGATGCCGAGCAGGACGTAGTAGGAAGTGTCCTGGTAGGAGATCACCGTCATCGTCTTGCCCTTGAGGTCCTTGATGTCGTTGACGCCCACGCCTTCCATCAGGAACAACTGGTGCAGCGAGCGGCCGCCCATGATGCCGACGGCCTTGACCGGCACGCCCTGGGCGCGCGCGATGATCGGCGTGTCGCCGAGGCCGCCGCCGATCGGCGCATTGCCCGCGCCAAGCTGCTTGGCCACATCGACGCCGCCCTTGCCGGCCTGGAAGGTGACGTTCAGGCCCTCGCGGCGGTAGTAGCCGCGGTGCTGCGCCAGAACCCAGGGGGCGAAGGTCGGCAGAGACTGCGGGGCCGGCAACAGGTAGTTCACGTTCTCCAGTTGCTGCGCGCGAATGATCGAGGGCGCTGCCGAAGCGACAGTGGCCGCGCCAACCGCGGTGATGAACTTGCGTCTGCTGACGGTCATTTGAGTCTCCTGGGTGTCATGGTTCTGTTTTGAAAGGAAAGGCGTGTGGGTTGACTGCGGTTCACGCCGCTGCTGCCGCACGAGGTTCGGCAACGGCGGCCGTCGCGTGCAGGTCGAGCAACGCGGTGATGGATTCGGGTGCGCAGCGCCCCAGGCCACATTCGCAGGCGAGGCCGAAGCGCGGTGCGAAAAGGCGACCGGCGGCGATACGGCGCGCAGCACCCTCGATGCCGTCCTCCAGGTGCAGGAGGCCGAGGAACAATTCGGTCGAGGGGGCGAGGCACAGGCTGGCGAGCGGCGCGAAATAAGCGGCGTCGTCGCGATTGCGCGGCACCGGCAGATGCAGGAAATCGATGTGCCTGCGGATGCGCTCGGTCAGGCCGTTGGCAACCGCGACCAGGTTCGCCGTGTCCGCGGGCTCTTTCCAGTGGCGATTGTTCATGCTGCCGTAGCACAGGTGAATGCCGAGTTCCGCGCCCGCCGGCACCGCGTCGGCCAGCCGCGCGACGCTTTCGATCACGCCTGCCTCGACATCGTCGAAGGGCGCCGGATAGACGCGTTCCCACCAGCTCATCTCGGTGGCGATGTCCCATTGCACGGCGAGCTGGTCATGCGGAATCGCGGCCGCGATCTGCGCGAGTTCGTCGAGCAGGGCGCGCTCGTAGATCGCATGCACCTCGAGCTGCCAGCGGTAGCTCACGAACGAGTACACCGGCGCCCAGGCGGTGGGCAAGGCGACCTGGAAGCGCGCGCCGGGGGCGAGGGTGCCCTCGCGCTTGAGCGTGGAGAAGGTTTTCCAGGAGGCCAGCGCCTCGCGGGCGAAGCCGAGTGCGCCGAACCGGACCGCATCGATCGTGCAGCCCTCGCGCAGCGTGAAGGGCGGGAACAACTGGTAATCGCGTTCCTTCGCGGCGGTCGGCACAAGTGCGGCTACCGCTTCGAAGGCCGCGCGCTGCCAGGCGATCCAGTTTTTGCGCGCGCCGGTTTCGCCATCGGGATACCGGGTGAGCCTCGCGCCGAGGCGTTGCGCCGCCTCGGCCATGACAGCGGCGGTGCTGTCAAGCGGAACACTGCCAACCAGGAGCAGGGGGCGTACTGAGTCCGCATGCGCGTCCACGATCAATGCAGCTCCTGGTGGCTGATGTCCAGCAGGGCGGTCAGTTCCTTGACGTATTCGATGATGCGCGGGTGCTGGCGACGGGAAAACGGGTCGTCGCGGTCGGGCAGGTCGACAGTGAATTCCTTCACGATGCGTCCCGGTCGCTGCGACATCACCAGCACCCGGTCCGACAGTGCCACGCTCTCGATCAGGTCGTGGGTGATGAACAGCGTCGTCTTGCGCGTTTCGGCAAGCGTCTTGGCGAGGTCGCCCTGCAGCACCATTTTTGTCTGCGCATCCAGGGCGGAGAAGGGCTCGTCCATCAGCAGGACCAGCGGTTCGACCGAGAGCGTGCGCGCGAGGGCGGCGCGCTGGCGCATGCCGCCCGAGAGCTGGTGCGGGTAGTGGTTCTCGAAGCCCTTGAGACGGCAGCGTTCTATCAGCGAGGTCGATCGGCGGCGGCGCTCGGCCTGGTCGACGCCGTGGATCTCCAGTCCGAACTCGACGTTCTCGCGGATGCTGCGCCAGGGCAGCAGCAGGTCCTTCTGCAACATGAACGCGACCTGCTGATTGGGGCCGGTGACCGGCTTGCCGTCTACCAGCACCTCGCCCTCGCTCGGCAGATACAGGCCCGAGCCCATGTTGAGCAGGGTGGATTTGCCGCAGCCGCTCGGGCCGATCAGGGACACGACTTCGCCGTCATGGATGGACAGGGTGACGTCCTTGACCGCAGTGACGCCTTCTCCCCCCTTCTGTTGCGACGGGAAGCGCTTGGAGACGTGGCGGAATTCGATGCGGACGGCGCCGGTCATCGTCGTGTGCCGCCTACTTCGAACCGAGACGGTGGATTTCCGTCGTGTAGCTCTCTTCGGTCCAGCGCGCGCCGTCGGGGGCGAACATGCCGAGTTCGTTCAGCTTGGCGACGACTTCCGCAAGCGTCTGCGCGCCCGAGTCGAACACCTTTTCCAGTGCGTCGCCGAGCTGGTTTTCGAATTCGGTGGGAGG
>CAMBSA010000107.1 GCA_945869935.1 Bordetella parapertussis
AAGTCGCTATATTTTCAACATGTTACGTTAACTACAACGAACCCGGACTGGGTCATGACCTTCTAAAACTCCTTGATCACAACGATATTCCATATGTAGTTGTAGAGAAGGAGGCATGCTGCGGGATGCCTAAGCTCGAACTGGGCGATTTGGACAGCGTGGAAAAGCTGAAGAACATCAATATCCCGGTTCTTTCAGGACTCGCACGTGAAGGCTACGCAATTCTCACTGCTGTCCCGTCCTGCACGCTAATGTTCAAGCAGGAACTTCCTCTCCTGTTTCCGAACGACGCGGATGTGCTTGCAGTTCGCAAAGCGATGTTTGACCCGTTCGAGTACTTCGTCATGCGACATCGTGACGGACTTTTGAAAACGGAATTCAAGATTCCATTAGGTAAGGTTGCGTATCATATTCCCTGTCATTCGCGGGTGCAGAACGTGGGACAGAAGACCCGTGAAATGTTGCAGATGGTTCCTGGTACGTCCGTGACGACCGTGGAGCGATGCGCGGGGCACGATGGTACCTGGGGCGTTAAGAGCGAATATTTTTCTAATTCAATGAAAATCGGTCGACCGGTATTTCTTCAGATTGCTGAATGCGAGCCGGATTTCGTCAGTTCTGATTGCCCGATTGCAGGCCGCCATATAGAGCAAGGCATTGAGTCCTTAGATGGCGAAAAACGGCAGCCAGCGAGGCGTGAGCACCCGCTCTCCCTGCTTCGAATCGCATACGACTTATGACAGTAGGAATGACGTCACCGATGAAAAGAAAAATCGAGCGATCGAGTTTGCTTTCCCTTGAGGCATATGCCCAGCAGCGTGCGGAATTTCGCCGAAAGGTAATTGAACACAAGCGCAATCGAATGGTTCAGCTTGGTGCTCATGTCACGTTGCACTTTGAAGACGAACTTACCCTCAGGTATCAAGTGCAGGAAATGTTGCGTGCAGAACGGACGTTCGAAGATTCTGGGATTTTGAATGAGTTGGATGCCTATAACCCGCTTGTTCCGGATGGCTGTAACTTCAAAGCAACGATGATGCTAGAGTTTCCTGATCCAGACGAAAGGGCAGTGTGGCTCGGGAAACTTATCGGAGTCGAAGACCGGGTTTGGCTTCAAGTTGACGGTTTCGAAAAAGTTTGGGCTATAGCAGACGAGGATCTCGATCGCGAGACAGCTGAGAAGACTTCGGCTGTACATTTTCTTCGTTTCGAACTCACGCAGGAGATGGCTACACGCCTAAAATCAGGCGACAGTCTGGATATCGGCGTCGATCATTCCGTATATCAAAGTTCAATACTCGTTTCGTCGAGCGTTCGTGAGTCGTTAGTGAACGACCTTGCGTAAGTCGGGACTTCCGGGACTTGCTTGGACGCGGATCGGCTGGTCGAGCGCTGTTGGCGGTGCACTGCTGGTCTGGCTTGCGGGGCTTCCGATTTCAGCTCGCTCGCAACCGGTTCCAAAGTTTGATTACACTCCGGACTTCGAGGAGCGGGCTTGGGAAGAGCAGCAAGCACAATTGCCCGCCTATCCGCGGCAGGAAAATCTTGCACGGATCGACTTGGGCGCGGCGGCGAGCTTCGATTTTTTTGTGGACACCGAGTCCATCGGCATTGGGGGCGACGGTGTGGTGAGATATACGCTAGTTGCGAAAAGTCCGAGTGGTGCGCTGAATGTGAGCTTCGAAGGTATTCGCTGCACCACACGCGAGCGTAAACTCTATGGGTTTGGTCATCTGAATAGCGTCTGGTCGAAAGCGAGGAGTTCTGACTGGGCTCCAATCACTCGAATGCAGGTCAACATTCAGCACGTGACACTGGCGGACTATTACTTCTGTCCGAAACGTCAGATTGTGCGGAGCGTTTCGGAGGCGGTATCGGCCCTCCGGCGTGGTGGCCATCCGGATCGATGAATCCTTTACTTGTTGTCTACGTCACAACAAGATTATCTCTGTGTATGAGTTCAGTGTCGTCGATATAGCCCAGGATCGATTCGATTTCCGATGATGGTTTGCCGGCGATCCGTTTCGCCTCGTCCGACCCGTAATTGACAAGTCCCCGGGCGATCTCCGTCCCGTCTGGCCCGGCGCATGCGACGATTGCGCCGCGTTCGAAATTCCCTGATACATCGGTTACGCCAATGGGCAGAAGGCTCTTGCCTTCTTTTGTGATGGCTCGTGTTGCGCCGGCGTCCAAGGTCAATTTTCCGATGATCTGAACATGGTCTGCTAGCCATTGCTTCCTGGCGCCCAAAGGGGTCGTTTGCGCGCGCAGGAATGTTCCGAGTGGTTCGTTGTTGGCAATTCTGCTCAGTACATCCGGTTCCCGTCCGGAGGCAATCACCGTGTGGGCGCCGCTTCGCGCGGCGCGCTTGGCGGCCAGCACCTTTGTAATCATGCCACCGCGACCGATCGTAGACCCGGCTCCGCCTGCCATTTCTTCCAAACCTGGATCGCCGGCGTCTCCTCGCGACACCAACCTGGCCAAAGGATCCTTTCGCGGATCCGCGGTAAACAGTCCCGCCTGGTCGGTAAGGATGATCAGGACACCTGCATCCACAAGGTTTGTGACCAGTGCACCGAGCGTGTCGTTATCACCGAACTTGATTTCCTCTGTAACCACGGTGTCGTTTTCGTTGATGATAGGCACCACCCCCAGGTTCAAGAGCGTCAGAAGCGTAGAGCGGGCGTTCAGGTAGCGTTGCCTGTCGGCAAGGTCCGCGTGGGTAAGAAGAACCTGGGCGGTATGCAGGCCGTGGACTGAAAAGCAGGACTCGTACGCTTGTATCAGTCCCATTTGACCGACCGCCGCGGCAGCCTGCAACTCATGAATTGCGCTGGGGCGATTTTGCCAGCCGAGACGTTTGAGGCCCTCCGCTATGGCGCCACTCGATACCAGAACCACTTGTAGTCCTCGCGAGTGCAGTTTCGCGATCTGGGCCGCCCAGCCTGCGATTGCGGACACATCGAGGCCAGTCCCGTCGTTCGTAACAAGAGCGCTTCCGACCTTAACGACTATTCGGGTCACATCCTTGATCACGATGCCTAGTCTCCACGCACTTGCTCGTCAAGGAACGTCATTACCGCGAACATCAGATCCTTGCAGCCGTGACCGGAAATGGCGGATACCGTGAATTGAGGGCCACGCCAACGCAGCTTCTTGAGAAGCTGTTTCACGCGCGCTTCGCGTTCGTCGTCCTCGACGAGATCAATTTTGTTTATGACCAACCAGCGCGGCTTTTCGTACAGGGCCGCATCATACTTTTTCAACTCGCTGACGATTGCCTTGACGTCCTGAACAGGGTCGGCGTCGGGGGCGTAGGGCGCGATGTCCACAATGTGCAGAAGCAGGCGAGTTCGCGCCAGGTGCCTCAAGAACTGGTGACCAAGACCGGCCCCTTCCGCTGCACCTTCGATGAGTCCGGGAACGTCTGCAATGACGAAACTCCGATCAGTATCGATGCGCACGACACCCAAATGCGGATGTAGCGTTGTGAACGGATAGTCGGCGACCTTCGGGCGGGCGCTGGACACCGATCTGATAAAGGTTGATTTTCCTGCATTCGGCAAGCCGAGCAGTCCGACATCTGCCAGAACCTTTAGTTCTAGGCCGAGGACCTTCGATTCGCCTGCCTCGCCTGGCGTGGCTTTTCGTGGCGCGCGATTTGTACTGGTCTTGAAATTGACGTTTCCCAACCCGCCGCGTCCGCCTTTGGCCAAGAGCGCGGTGGCGCCGTGCGTGTCAAGGTCGGCAATGTGATCCCCGCTGATCGTATCTGCGATAACCGTTCCAACCGGAACTCTTAGGTAGATATCGTCTGACCCACGGCCGTTGCACTGCGCGCCCATGCCGCGTTCGCCGTTCTTGGCGCGGTGAATTCGTGCGTAGCGATAGTCAACTAGCGTGTTGATATTGCGATCGGCGACGGCGAATAGGCTTCCGCCTCGACCGCCGTCTCCGCCATCGGGTCCGCCCCGTGGGATGAATTTTTCGCGTCGAAAACTGACAGCGCCATCCCCGCCGTTACCGGCATGAATTTCGATTCGCGCTTCGTCAATGAACTTCATAAGTAATAAATGAAAAGGGCCCCGCCGAGTTTCGGCCAGGGCCCTTTACAAGGGAGAACTTATCCCTCTAGACCGGAAGAATACTTACGATCGATTTGCCTGCCGGGCCTTTGGTGCCGAACTGTACGTGCCCGTCGATCTTTGCGAAGAGAGTATGGTCCTTGCCAAGGCCTACATTGTGACCCGGATGAACGCGAGTACCGCGCTGTCGAATAATAATTGATCCTGCAGTGACCAATTGGCCACCGAAACGCTTTACACCGAGACGCTTTGCGTTGGAATCGCGGCCGTTTCTGGAGCTACCGCCCGCTTTTTTGTGTGCCATGAGATATTCCTTTCGTGTAAATCATTACCAGCAACGGTGATTTTGACTTAGCCGCTGATGGTGGTGATTTCGATTTCTGTGAACGATTGGCGATGTCCCTGGTGCTTCTGGTAATGCTTGCGACGCCGCAGTTTGAATATTCTGACTTTGTCGTCACGACCATGAGATACGATCTTGGCAGTTACATTTGCCCCCGCGAGCAGGGGGGTGCCGAGTTTCACCGCTTCGCCTTCGCCGACGGCGAGGACTTCAGCAATGGTTACTTCGGCGCCGACATCGGCAGGAAGTTTCTCAACCTTGATTCTGTTGCCCGTTGCGACACGATACTGCTTGCCGCCGGTGCGGATGACCGCGTACATGATTTGTGTGCTCCGCGAAGCCCGAAAACCAAAAATTATACATGTTTCGAGAGCAGGACGTCAAACGGTTCCATGATATTCTGACGTTCTGCAATATTTCCCTTCTCCTCCCCCCGTAGCCTGCCTTGCCGCTCGACACCATCCAAAAACTGATTGAGGCAGATATCAAGGCGGTTGATGCCTTGATACGCCGTCGATTGGACTCCGACGTGGTCTTGGTGCGAGCGATTGCCGAGTACATAATCGGCAGCGGTGGCAAGCGTTTGCGGCCCGTTTTGGTGCTCCTGGCAGCGGGATCGGGGGGCTATCGCGGCACGGCGCATCTCGAATTGGCTGCAGTCGTTGAATTTATTCATACCGCGACATTGCTGCACGATGACGTCGTGGACGAGTCATCGCTTCGGCGCGGCAAGCGCACGGCCAATGCGGAATTCGGGAATGCGGCCAGCGTTCTGGTCGGGGACTTCCTGTATTCGCGCGCGTTTCAGATGATGGTGGGCGTCGGCAGCATGAGAGTGATGGAGGTTCTTGCCGACGCTACCAACGCTATCGCCGAAGGTGAGGTCATGCAATTGATCAACGCACGGAACGCGGACCTTGATGAGTCCCAATATTTTGATGTCATACAGCGCAAGACGGCGCGGCTTTTTGAGGCCGCGGCCCGTCTTGGGGCGATAATTTCCGGTGTGCCGCCTATGGTTGAGGAGGGAATGGCCCGGTATGGGGCGCACCTCGGCACTGCGTTTCAACTGATTGATGACGTACTCGATTATTCAGGCGACGTGGCGGAGACGGGAAAGCATCTTGGAGACGATCTTTCAGAGGGCAAGTCGACCCTTCCGTTGATTCATGTGCTCGAGCACGGGACGCCGGAGCAGGCAACTGTGGTCCGTCGTGCGATCGAGCACGGAGATGCTACAGACTTTCAAAAGGTGCTCGATGCCATCAATTCAACCGGTGCATTGAATGCGGTTCGTGCCCGCGCAGCGGGCGAGGCGGCATTGGCGTGCAGCGCAATAGAGTCACTGCCGCCTTCAAACCACAAACAATGTCTGCTAGAATTAGCTTCCTTCGCCGTCGAGCGGAGATATTGATCTGCAGCATCGAAAGATCGCAGGTGTTCTTTTGAAGCCGAATAGCTGCAGTGATTGATAACGATCTTTTCCAGCCAGTTTTCATCACATCTCGGGGTGTAGCGCAGCCTGGTAGCGCACTGCGTTCGGGACGCAGTGGTCGGAGGTTCAAATCCTCTCACCCCGACCAAATTCTGGCAGCGAATGGCGAACACTGTTTTCAGTGGCGCTTTGGTCCGTTGCGGTTGTTGAGTCCGTCGAATTCTTGCATCAGGTTCAAATGGGCAAGATAGCCGTTCTCATCATTGCGATCGTCGTGATCTGGATTCTGGTGCATAGACTCAAGCGTTCCGGTGTCCGGACGCGGCAGTCGTCCCGGCCGGTCGAGGCAATGGTCTCGTGCGCTCACTGCAAATTGAACACGCCTCGAAGCGAGGCGGTAGCGGCGGATGGCCTCTTTTTCTGCTGTGAGGAGCACCGCCGTCTCGGTGCACGATGAGACCTTTCACGGTGGCGAATTGACCGAGTTTGTGCCAGCCGCGTCGAGCGATGGCGACACCAGCGATACATTCTGGAGGTCGCTCCGTTATTTCAATGCATACCGGTTGTCCATAGCGGCGCTGTTCTTATTGGCGCTGCTCTTCTACCGTGACATCCTCGCACTCGGTAGCGACAATTTCCGCATGTTCCTGTACGCCAACGTCGCCTGGCTGGG
>CAMBSA010000108.1 GCA_945869935.1 Bordetella parapertussis
CCGCACCTGCAGAGAAGTTCGGCGCAGACGGCTTCTTCGCTGTTTTCCAGAGCCTCTGCTTCGGACTCGCACTCGACCCGGGAATGGTCGCGAATCGAAAGCAGGTGGGGGAGTTCCTGCGTCACGCAAGTTCTGGAGGCGACGCTGTCCCACCGATGCTTCTCAACGGATGGCGGGGAAGGCTTGTCGGAGAAATGCTCGTCGGCGCGCTTCGCGGCGAATGCGCATTGGAGTTCAACTGGCATCAAGGCGTGCTTCGGGCGGCATCGCGCTGATTGCAGGCATGGCCCGCCTTGGCCAATGTCCTTGGATTGTAGAATAGCGGTCAACAGAAAATCAGAGGCAAGACCCGATGAAGCGCGTGGAACTAGAGAAACTCAAAGGTTTGAAGATCGTCAGCAAGATCCATCAGGGTGGAGTCACCGGACGCCCCGGGCAGGACGCGCCCGAGCTCTCACGGCGAGAGCAGCGCGCGCTGGATCAGACGAAAGGACTCGTGCCGTTCACCGCGAAGCTGAACGGCGAGCTGGTAAATCGGATACATGCGCTCGCGAAGGAGCGGAACCTGGGGCTCACCGAAGTGGTGACCGAACTGATCGAAAAGGGCCTCGCGTCCTGAGGAGGACAGACGCATGAATATTCTGACCAGCGTTGCCTTGTGGTTGATCCCGCTGCCTTTCCATGTGGTGCCTCCGGGCGAGCCACGGTTTGCAGCGCTGGGCGAGTCGGACATGACCGAGGCGCAGAAAGCAGTTCATTCCGCGATCGCGTCGGGTCCGAGGGGCGGGGTGCGTGGGCCGTTCTATGCGCTACTGCGAAGCCCTGAACTTGCAAAGAGGGTGTAGAAGCTCGGCGAATATCTCCGTTTCAACAGCGCGCTACCCTCAAGGCTGAACGAGTTCGCGATCCTGATCACAGCCCGCTACTGGACCGCGCAATACGAGTGGTACGCGCATCAGATACTTGCCTTGAAGGCGGGGCTGGATCCTGCGGTCGCAGCGGATCTCGCTCAGGGGACACGTCCGGCGAAACTCCAGCCGGACGAGGCGCTGGTGTATGACTGCTGTACCGAATTGCACCGGGATAAATCGGTAAGCGATGCCACATATGCGGCCGCCCTCGACGCGTTTGGGGAGCGCGGTATCGTCGATCTGCTCGGAGTATCCGGGTACTACACGCTGGTCTCGATGGTCCTGAATGTGGACCGGCACCCCTTGCCCGCGGGCGTATCCGCCCCTCTGCGGGACCCGAAGGTCCCCTGATGAAGGATCGTTCCTCTCAGCTGCCCGGACGGCGGCCAGGAGCCTTGGGCGGGATGGTGCCTGCGATGCGGCAGAGCATGCCTTCGATCGGCTTGCCGTCGGTGTAGCGGGTCACGCTGCATTTGGATATCTCGCCGCGCGCCGACAGATCGGTGAGCGAGGAGCGAACTTTGGGAAGCGGAATGCCAGTCGCGGCGGCGATTTCGACGTCGAGCTGCTGACCGTGCTTTTTCAGGTACTGCAGGATCGGGGTTTCATACATCTCGAATACTCCAAGTGAAACGTACAGATACCTGCGGCAAAGGGGTGGAGGGGAGTTCAGCGCGCCGAGTTCACCGGCCCCCGTTCTGCATTCGAGCGTAAGGCATTGATTCTTTTGGCTCCCCGACCAGGGCTCGAACCTGGGACCTGCGGATTAACAGTCCGTCGCTCTACCAGCTGAGCTATCGGGGATCAGAAAAGGCCCAAAAAAATATGTCGGCCCTGAAAACACGCGACGCCGTGGAGGCGTCGCGAGAGGTGCGTATTGTAGGCGTGTGTGCTGCCCGGGTCAAATGCCTAGCGCTCTGAATACCAAGACAAAACCGTGTCTGTTCGAGCCTTTCACCGGAGTGGCACCTGCTTGGGGCACGGGTAGGCGGAAGTCAGCCGATGACGCGCGCGATCGAGTCCACCACATAGTCGATATTTCGCGAATTCAGTGCAGCGACGCAGATGCGTCCGGTTTCCACCGCATACACCGAATAATGCTCGCGCAGCTTCGCGACCTGCTCCTTGGTGAGGCCGGAGTAGGAAAACATGCCGCGCTGCTGCATGACGAAACTGAAATCATGGGCTGGGGCGCGTGCCTTCAATTTTTCGACGAATTGGCGGCGCATGTCGCGAATCCGGTCGCGCATCCCGCCAAGTTCCTTTTCCCAAAGAGTACGAAGTTCGGGTGTGGTGAGCACCGCGGCGGCGACCTTGCCGCCGTGCGTTGGTGGGTTGGAGTAGTTGGTCCGGACATCGCGCTTGAGTTGCGACAGAACGCGCTGCGCTTCTTCGGCGCTGCTCGCGACTACCGAAAGCGCGCCGATGCGCTCGCCGTAGAGCGAAAGCGACTTCGAGAACGAGGTGGACACGAACACGGGTCCGCCCGCATCTGCGAACTGGCGCACCGCTGCGGCGTCGGCGTCGATGCCCGCGCCGAATCCCTGGTAGGCCATGTCGAGGAAGGGCGTCAGCTTGCGCGCCTTGACGACGGTGATCACCTGTTCCCACTGTTTCGCGTCGAGGTCGGCACCGGTCGGGTTGTGGCAGCACGCGTGCAGCACGACGATGGCTCCGGCAGGCATGGTGTTCAAGGCATCCAGCATTCCCTTGAAATCCAGGCCGTGCGTCGCCGCGTTGTAGTAGGCGTAAGTGTTCACGGTGAAGCCGGCGCTCTCAAACAGCGCGCGGTGGTTCTCCCAGCTCGGATCGCTGATCCAGACCTGCGCCGAAGGGGCGGTCCGCTTGAGGAAGTCCGCGCCGACCTTGAGGCCGCCTGTGCCGCCGAGCGCCTGGACGGTGACGATCCGGTTTTCGGTGCGCGCGATGCTGGATGCGCCAAACACCAGTTCCTGAACTGCCTTGTCGTAGACGGCGAGGCCATCGATCGGCAGGTAGCCGCGGGGTGTCGCGGTCTGGGCAAGTTGCTGCTCCGCGGTACGCACGCAGTCGAGCACGGGCAGCTTGCCGGAATCGTCGCAATACACGCCGACGCCTAGGTTTACCTTGGCCGGGTTCTTGTCGGCGTTGAAGAGTTCGGTGATGCCCAGAATCGGGTCGCGCGGGGCCAGCGGGACGTCGGAAAGCAGGGAGGGGCTGAGGGGGGCGTTCATGGTGTTTGATCGTGTAATATCAAAAGTTTATCGCGTCGCGGATTCTACCACTCGTGCTCTCCACCTTCCCCGGCAGCCCGTTCAAGCTCAACCGTATGTATCAACCTGCCGGCGACCAGCCGCAGGCAATCGAAAAGCTGGTCGAAGGGGTGAACGACGGCCTCGCCTACCAGACGCTGCTCGGCGTCACCGGGTCGGGCAAGACCTACACGATGGCGAATGTCATCGCGCAGATCGGGCGGCCCGCGCTGGTGCTGGCCCCCAACAAGACGCTCGCGGCGCAGTTGTATGCCGAATTCCGCGAATACTTTCCGGAAAACGCGGTCGAGTATTTCGTTTCCTACTACGACTACTACCAGCCCGAGGCCTACGTGCCCTCGCGCGACCTGTTCATCGAGAAGGATTCCTCGATCAACGAGCATATCGAGCAGATGCGCCTGTCGGCCACCAAGTCCCTGCTCGAGCGCGAGGACGTGGTGATCGTCGCGACTGTCTCCTGCATCTATGGTATCGGCGACCCGGTCGACTACCACGGCATGATCCTGCACCTGCGCGAGAAGGAGCGCTCGAGCCAGCGCGACATCATCACGCGGCTCACAGCGATGCAGTACGACCGGAACGAACTTGATTTCCGCCGCGGCACTTTTCGGGTGCGCGGCGAGGTGATCGATGTATTCCCGGCGGAGAACTCCGAGACGGCACTGCGTATCGAACTGTTCGACGACGAGATCGAGGCGCTGACCCTGTTCGATCCGCTCACCGGGCAACTTCATCACAAGACGCAGCGCTTCACGGTGTACCCGTCGAGCCATTACGTCACGCCGCGCGAGACAACGTTGCGCGCCGTGGATGCGATAAAGAAGGAACTGTCGAGCCGCATCAAGCAGTTCCAGGAAGCGCACAAGCTGATCGAGGCGCAGCGCATCGAGCAGCGCACGCGATTCGACCTGGAGATGCTGGCGGAACTCGGGTTCTGCAAGGGCATTGAAAACTATTCGCGCCACCTGTCCGGCCGCGCGCCGGGCGAACCGCCGCCGACTCTTATCGACTACCTGCCGAAGAACGCGCTGATGATCATCGACGAGAGCCACGTAACCATCGGGCAGCTCACCGGCATGTACCGCGGCGACCGGGCCCGCAAGGAGAATCTGGTCGAGTACGGTTTTCGTCTTCCGTCAGCGATGGACAATCGCCCGCTCAAGTTCGAGGAGTTCGAACAGGTGATGCGTCAGACGGTCTTTGTTTCTGCTACGCCGGCGGCCTACGAGCAGGGCAAGGCCGCGCAGGTGGTGGAGCAGGTGGTGCGGCCCACCGGATTGATTGATCCGGAAATTGAGGTTCGTCCCGCGGGTACGCAGGTGGACGACCTGATGTCGGAGATCTCTCTTCGGGTGGCGCTGGATGAGCGCGTGCTCGTCACGACGCTCACCAAGCGAATGGCGGAGGAGCTGACCGAGTACCTGTCGGAACACGGGAACAAGGTTCGCTACCTGCATTCGGAAGTTGACACGGTGGAGCGGGTGGAAATCATCCGCGACCTGCGTCTGGGCGTGTTCGACGTTCTGGTGGGCATCAACCTTCTGCGTGAGGGGCTCGATCTGCCGGAGGTTTCGCTGGTGGCGATACTCGATGCGGACAAGGAGGGCTTCCTGCGCTCCGAGCGATCCCTGATCCAGACGATCGGCCGTGCGGCGCGAAACCTCAATGGCAAGGCGATCCTCTATGCGGACCGGATCACCGACTCGATGCAGAAGGCGATCAGCGAGACCGACCGGCGGCGGTGCAAGCAGGTGGAGTACAACGTGGCACATGGGATCACGCCCAAAGGGATCGTCAAGAAGGTCCGGGACATGATCGATGGCGTCTACAACCCGGAGCAGCTGCAACTGGAACTCAAGGCGGCACAGGCGCAGGCGCGCTACGAGACCATGAGCGAGAAGCAGCTCGCGCGCGAGATCAAGCAGCTGGAAAAGCAGATGCTCGAACACGCCCGCAATCTCGAGTTCGAGAAGGCGGCGCAGGTCCGCGATCGGCTCACCGAGCTCAAGAAGAGTTTCTTTGGAGCGATGCCTCCGGACGAGGCGCCGCTCCAAGCGGCTTAGCCGGCGGCGCGATTATGCGCCGCCACGTTGCCAGTTTATATCAATGACTTTATAGGAATCACCGGCTTTCAGTCGTGGTTGCTCGGGTTTTCCCGAAGAATCTTGAGAATTTCGTTGTATCGCAGGATACAAAGAAAAAGGGCGCAGCTTGCGGCTGCGCCCTTTTTTTGTTCCGCTTCGGAGGAACGGTCAGCCGGCGCTGTCCTTGCCGCCGGTTTCCACCTGTTTCATCGGGACGTTGATGTCCGGCGGAGGCGGGCGGCGCTCGCGCTTGGCCGGTTTGAATTCCGCCTCGGACGGTGCGTCGAACTTGACGTCGGACCGGGTCTGCACCAACTGCAGACCGGTTTCCTTGAGTGCCTGTGCGACGTCCTCCACGCGTTGTACCGCAGGTGCGGAGCGGCGCGGCGCGGGGGCCGGTGCGGGTTCAGGCTCGGCGTGCACCTCCACCTGCACCTGTGCCTCGATCCTCGGCTGCGGTACAGCTACAGGCTCAGGGCGCGGCGTTTCTGCAGCCGAAGCCTGGCCGGTGGACGCAGCGGTGTGGTACGCAGGGCCGGAAGCCTCTTCTACCGGGGCAGGGCGTGATTCCGCCGGGTGATCCTGAGAAGCAGCGTGGTCCGTCGCGGACACGTCGTCCTGACGACGCTCACCGCGTTCACCGCGATCGTTTCGGTCACCACGACCGCGACCGCGTCCACCCCTGTCACGACCGCCACGCTCGCCGCGTTCGCGGGGAGGGCGCTGCGCCGTGTTGCCCGGTTGCTGGTCGTCGTCCATCGGTCGGGCTTCATGTGCCGGCAACGGCTCCCCTGTAGGGGTCACATTGGGCTGGCGTTCGTCGAGGTCGATTGCTTCAGGTGCAGTCTGGTTTCGTTCGGCGTCTGGAGCCGGACGGTTTTCGTCACGCCGCGGACTGCGATCATCGCGTTCTCCGCGGTCATGACGCGGTGGACGATCGCCGCGCGGCGGACGTCCTTCACCCCGGCCTTCGCCGCGGTTCTCTCCGTGACCTTCGCCACGACCTTCGCGGCTTTCCCGTGGCGAGCGCTGCTCGCCGTTGCGCTCACCTCCGCGTTCGCCTCCTTGACGCTCGGGGCGCGGGCCACGTTCGCCGCGCTCGGGACGGTCACCCCGCGGCGGACGACTCTCACCGCGACCTTCGCCACGACCTTCGCGCGGGGGGCGCTGGTCACCGCGCTCGCCGCGACCACCGCGATCACGACCGCCGCGATCAGCGCCTCGGTCACGACCACCGCGGTTTCCACCGCGCTCATTCCGGTCGGAACCGTCACGACGACC
>CAMBSA010000109.1 GCA_945869935.1 Bordetella parapertussis
AGAGCTTCAACCCGGTGTACGGCAGCACCGTCAATCCCTGGGATGCGACACGCTCCCCCGGCGGTTCCTCCGGTGGCGCTTCTGCTGCACTCGCCGCCGGCTTCACCGCGCTCGAACTCGGCAGCGACATCGGCGGTTCGATCCGGATGCCGGCACATTTCTGCGGCGTGTACGGCCACAAGCCGAGTTTCGGCATCGTGCCGGTGCGCGGCCATGCCACCGCCGCAGGACTCCCACCGGATGACATCAATGCGGTGGGACCGCTCGCACGCTCGGCGGAGGACCTCGATCTTGCGATGCGCATCCTTGCCGGCCCCGAGGGACCGCAGGCACGCGCGTGGCGGCTGGCACTGCCCGAGCCGGATCGTGCCAATCTGCGCGATTTCCGTATCGCGGTGAAAACCGGCGACGCGGACTTTCCGGTGGATGAAGACACGCGCAAAACCACTCTCGCGGTGGCGCAGGTGTTGCGGGATGCAGGCGCGACCGTCACCCTCGATCCGCCCCTGCCCATCCCGAGCCGCGATTACTACGAACTGCATATCGCGCTCGCACGCGCCTCGACCGCGTTTCGCAGGATGCCGGACGAGGTGGCGGCACTTGCGACGGCCGCGGCACGACTGCCGAAGGACGATCACGGTTACGAAGCACTGATGCTTCGCGGCCTGACGCAAACCCACCGCGACTGGCTGGAGCGCAATGTCGAGCGGCAGCGCCTGCGCGACGGTTGGGAGATTTTTTTCCGGCAGCACGATGCGCTGATCGCGCCGGTGTCGCCGACGCCGGCCTTCCCGCACATGCACGATACGCCGAAGCCGGAACAGCAACTGATCGTGGACGGCGGCCTGCGGCCGAATTCGGACACCTACTTCTGGATAGGACTTGCCGCGATGTCCTACCTGCCCGCGACCACGATTCCCGCGGGCACATCCTCGGGCGGCCTGCCTATCGGCCTGCAGATTCTCGGCCCCGACTACTCGGACCTGCGCTGCATCGCGCTCGCGCGACATCTCGAAGCCGCGCACCGCGGGTTCCGGAATCCGCCGGGATTTGCCTGACTTACTCCGGCTTGATGCCGGCAAGAAAGGTCACTCCGGCTTGATGCCGGCGTATTCGACGATCGCCTTCACCTTCTCCGCATCGGTGCGCATCAGGGCGCCCATGTCGGCGCCGGTGGCGAAGGACACTTCCATGCCGCCGCTGGCGATCCGCTGCACCACCTCGGGCATTGCCACCACCGTACGGATGTCACGCTCCATTTTTGCGATCACCTCTTTCGGCGTCGCCGCCGGCACCATGAAGCCGTAATAGATGCTCGAGTCGTAATCCTTCAGCTCCGGCACGCCAGACTCGCGAAATGTCGGCAAGTTGGGCGCCGAAGGTGAACGGTTTTTCGATGTGATCGCGAGGATCTTGAGCTTGCCGGTGTTCTGATGCGGCAGCAGCGTGTTGAGTGAGGAAATCACCGTGTCTATCTGACCCGCCACCGTGTCCACCACCGCTGCCGCACAACCGCGGTACGGGATATGCAGGGCAAAGGTCTTGGTCTGGAACTTGAACAACTCGAAGGCGAAGTGGTGCGCAGTCGCCACGCCGCAGGTTGCATAGGAAGTCTTGCCCGGCCCCGAGCGCAGCAGGTCAACCAATTCCTTCAGCGTGTTCTCCTTCACCCGCGGATGGACGGCTATCGCCATCGGCGCGGAAGCGGCGAGCGCGACCGGCGCGAAATCCCGGAACAGGTCGAAGGGCAGTTTCGGGTACAGGGCCACGTTGATCGGCTGAGCACTCGACGCAAGCAGCAGCGTGTAGCCGTCCGCCGGCGAGCGGAACACCGCCTCGACGCCGATATTGCCGCCCGCGCCGATGCGGTTTTCCACCACCACCTGCTGCTTCCAGATATCGGTGAGCTTGTCACCCACCAGGCGTGCGGTGAAATCCGCCGCTCCACCCGCGGTGAAGGTGACGATCACTTTTACCGGCTTGGTCGGAAACGCGCCCTGCGCCAGCGCCGCGCCGGACGCACCCGCCATCAGCACAAGCGCAAGCGCGTTGTGCATCCACTGCCGCGCGCTGCCTGCCACTCCCGAATCGAATCTGTTCAATCTCTTTCCCCTTGAATGAATTATTTTTTCGCTAGGCTGTTTTTGGCACTGCAGGCCTGATCGATCAGCCGCCATACATTCTGTGCCGAGAGCGGCAGGTCGTGCACCTGCACGCCCAGCGGCGCGAGCGCCGCCGCCACCGCGTTGGAGATCACCCCCGCCACCGGAATCACGCCGCCTTCGCCCGCGCCCTTGGCGCCGAGCGGATTGTTCGGTGACGGAAACTGCTCCAGCACCACCGCATGCAGGTTCGGGAAGTTGTCGGCGCGCGGCAGCGCGTAGTCCATCAGCGAGCCGCTTTGCAGCTGGCCCTGGTCGTCGTAGACCAGTTCCTCGAGCAGCACGCCGCCCAGGCCCTGCACCAGCGCGCCTATCGTCTGCCCGTGCAGCGTGGCGGGATTGATGATCCGCCCGACATCCTCGACCGCGATGTAGTCCAGCACCGCGACTTCGCCGGTATCGGGATCGACCGCCACATGCGCCGCATGCGCGCCGTAGCTGTAGGTGCGCTTGCGACTGGCGAAGCTGTCCTCGGCGCTGATGCCCTGCGCACCCGCGATGTCCGCCCATTCGAGCATCCGTCCGTCGGGCGCAGTCGCAAAGCCCTCTGATAGCGTCACCCTCTCCGGCGCGCACTCGAACTTTTGCGCGGCCACCTCGCGCATCGCCTGCTGCAGCTTGATCGCCGCGCCGAGAATCGCCGAGCCGCCCATGACGATCGAGCGCGAACTGTAGCTGCCGAAGCCTTCGGCAACGAAGGTGGTGGAACCGTGGAACACGCTGCGAATCCGGCTCATCGGGACGCCGAGAGCATCGGAGGCAATCTGCGTGAAGGCGGTCTCCAGCCCTTGCCCCACCGCGGACGATCCGGTGTACACCGCAATCCGCCCGTCGGACTCGAGCACGAGACGCGCCCCCTCGCGCGGCCCCGAGGCGCCGCCTTCGATGTAACAGCCGACCGCGATGCCGTGATATCGGCCGTCCTTCAGCGTGCCGTTGAGCGCCGACTTGCCCGTCCAGTCGAATTCATCGAGGCAGCGCTCGAGCGTCATGCGGTAGTCGCCGCTGTCGCACTCGGTGGCATCGCCAAAGGGTTGTACCGTCGGCAGCGCATACGGCATCTCGGTGGAACTCACCAGGTTGCGGCGGCGGAATTCCACCCTATCGATGCCGAGATCCTGCGCCGCAAGGTCGAGCAGGCGTTCGCGAAAGAAGTCCGTCTCGTATCTACCGGGCGCACGGTAGGTTGCCACCGGCGTCTTGTTGGTGAGCAGCAGGCTGACGTCCATGCCGACATGCGGGATGCGGTACGGCCCTGTGCAAACTTGCGCGATGTTGCGCGAGGGCGTGACACCGACCGTGCGAAGGTAGGCACCGACGTCGGTGCGCGCACGACCGCGAAGGCCAAGGATGGTGCCGTCGAGGGTGCAGGCGATCTCGATGTCGCAATCCGCGTCGCGCGCATGGTTGGTAGCCAGGAAATGATCGCTGCGGGTCTCGATCCACTTCACCGGCCGGCCGAGCCGCATCGAAGCGAAGGGAGCGAGAAAATCCTCGGGATAGAAC
Organism: Bordetella parapertussis; assembly: GCA_945869935.1. Lineage (GTDB taxonomy): Bacteria > Pseudomonadota > Gammaproteobacteria > Burkholderiales > SG8-39 > CAMBSA01. The sequence continues at coordinate 3,669 of CAMBSA010000109.1, forward strand.
TCACCGCGCGCACCGAAGGCACCGCCGATGTCGCATTCGAGCACGTCGATCGCCGACTCCTCGAGCAGCAGCATCGCCGCAAGAATCCGCCGGTTGGCAAACGGCACCTTGCTTGCGCCGTCGATCACGAGCCGCTTTTGCACCGGGTCCCAGTCGGCAATCAGGCCGCGGGTTTCGATCGGGATCGCGGTATGGCGATGCATGCTGAAGCGCTCGCGCCGACTATAGGGCGCGTCCCGAAATGCGGAATCGACGTCCCCGCGCGCCGCTCGCAGCGTCATTGCCCGGTTGGTCTTCGCGTCCTCGTGAAGGATGCTGCCATCTCCTTGCGCGGTGTCGCGGTCGCTCACCGCGGGCAGGTGCTCGTACTCGACCCGCACCGCTTCCATCGCGTCCTCGGCGCGCGCGCGCGTATCCGCCACCACAAAGGCCACCGGCTCGCCGACGTAGCGCACCTTGTCCACCGCGATCACCGGTTGCTGGAACACGAGCAGGCTCGGATGCGCCTCCTGCCTGAGCGGAATCTGCGGCACCAACTCGCCTATATCCCGGGCGGTGATCACCGCCTTCACCCCCGGCATGCCGAGCGCCAGGGATGCATCGATCGACACGATGCGCGCATGCGCCACCGGGCTTCGCAGCACCACGCCGCAGAGCATGCCGGCACGGGTCATATCACCGAGATAGGTGCCCTTGCCTTGCAGGAATCGGCCGTCTTCAACGCGATCGACCGCGCGTCCGACGTTCGGGCCTGCGGTCCTGAGGTCTTTGAGATCGGTCATGTAGTTTCAGTCCGTTGAAATCGTGTTCGCCGTCGGTTACATTGGGGCGGTACCGTGCGCTGCCGCGAATGAAAAAACAGGGCTGTCACGGCAGGAGGATTTCATCCAATCCAGGGAGAATGGCTTTCATGCAACTGCACCTGTACTTGCTGCTCCTCGTTTCGCTGATTTCGCTCGCGCCTGCGGTCCAGTCGCAGGATTATCCCAGCAAACCGGTGCGCCTCATCGTCGCCTCGCCTCCGGGCGGCGGCACCGACATCATCGGCCGGCTGATCGCGGAAAAGCTGCAGGCGCGCTGGGGCCAGCCTGTCATCGTCGAGAATCGCGGCGGAAGCGCGAGCAACATCGGCGCGGATGCGGTCGCCAAGTCCGCACCCGACGGTTATACCCTGCTGGTCACGGCGCAGGGCGCTCTGGTAATCAACAAAAGCCTGTATTCGAAGCTCGCCTACGACCCGGACGCCTTCGTCCCGGTCTCGATGCTCGCATCCACGCCTGCGGTTCTTCTGATCCATCCGAAAGTACCCGCCAACAATGTGCAGGAGCTGATCGCCCATGCGCGCGCCAATCCCGGCAAACTCAACTACGCGACCCAGGGAATCGGAACGTCCGCGCACCTCACCTCGGAATTGTTCAACGCCAGTGCCGACGTGAAAATTGTCCACGTACCTTACGTCGGCACCGCGCGCGCCCTGCTTGATCTCGTTGCGGGCGAAGTGAGCATGCTGTTCGGGGAGATCGCGACGGCCGGGCCGCACATTCGCAGCGGCAAATTGCGCGCGCTCGGTGTCGGCAGCGAGAAGCGCAGCGCGCTGATGCCCGACCTGCCTTCCGTCGCAGAGGTTCTTCCGGGCTTCTACTCGGTCACCTGGTGGGGAATGGTCGCTCCCCCGGGGACGCCGGCCGGCACCGCCGGTTTTGTGTCCGCGGCGGTGGCCGATGCACTGAAGCAGGCCGACGTCAACAAGCGCCTTCTCGATCTCAGCATCGAGGGTGCAGGGAGCACACCGGCCGAACTCGCCCGCTACATGCAGCGCGAACGCGAGTACTGGGGCAAGATCATCCGCATGTCCGGCGCAAGAGCCGATTGAAAAGCCAGGAACAGAACCATGAGCCAGACCAACGCAGCCGCATCGACCGCGGGTCAATCCCTTCGCATCACCCCGGTGTCGCCCGCCATTGGCGCCGAGATCGGCGGGATCGACCTCACCCGTCCACTCGAAGAGGTGACCTTCAGACAAATCGAGCAGGCCTGGTTCGACGGCGTGATCCTGCTGTTTCGCGGGCAGAACCTCGGCGAAGACGACCAGGTGCGATTCGCCGAGCGCTTCGGCTCGCTGGTGGGCTCCTACGACAAGGCAAAGCAGGCCGATCGCAAGCACCACCATTACGCGATCATGTACATCTCCAACATTCGCGAGAACGGCAAGCTGATCGGCGCCCTGCCCGATGGCGAGATGTACTTTCACTCCGATCAGTGCCACGCCGAACGGCCCGCCAAGGCGACGATGCTCTATGCGCTGGAAATCCCCTCAAAAGGCGGCGATACGCTGTTCTCGAACATGTACAAGGCCTACGAGGCCCTGCCCGACGAGCTGAAAACGCGGCTGGCTGGCATGAAGGCGGAGAACGTCTACGACTACAGCGACGAAACCACCCAGAAGCGCGGATCCAAGATCCGCGAGGGTGTGAAACACACTGCGCACCCGATTTTTCGCACCCATCCCGATACCGGACGCAAGGCGCTTTATGTCAATCGCCTGATGACCGATCACATCGTCGGGATGCCTGCGGCGGAAAGCGACGAGATCCTGAATTTCCTGTTCAATCACTCGGAGAAGCCGGAGTTCGTCTACGCGCACCAATGGAAGGTCGGCGACCTGATTCTCTGGGACAACCGCTGCAGCATCCACGCGCGCACCGATTTCGATGCGAGCGAGCGCCGCAAGCTGCGGCGCATCACTGTGCTGGGCGACGAACCGCGCTAGATACTTGAGCGCGGAGGGGATTCAACGAACCGCGCTAAAGCGCGGAGGGGATTCAACGAACCGCGCTAAAGCGCGGAGGG
>CAMBSA010000110.1 GCA_945869935.1 Bordetella parapertussis
CGCTGTTTCGCCTGAAGGCACGGCCGGAACCGCCTTTCGCATCGTCTCCCGCGCCACGCGGCAAGGTTCGCGCGAATGAAGTGGTCCTTGAGTGGACCGCGAATCCCGACGCGGCGAGTTACCGCCTGCAGATCGCGGAGGATGAGGCATTCAGGAATCCGCTGCGCAGCGAATCCGCAGTGCGTGACACGCGTTACACGCTCTCCGGTGTGAAATTCGGCAACTACTTCTGGCGCATCGCGAGCATCAAGGGCGCGAGCGACAACGGTCCCTGGGGCGATGCTCAGTCCTTCAGTTTTCTGTCTCCTCCGGCCAATCCGGAACCGCCGTCCGAAACCGCGGACAATTTCGTTTTTCGCTGGCCGGGAGAGCCGGGGCAACGCTTCCTGCTGCAGATCGCGCCGGACGAGACATTTGCGGGGATCACGACGTCACTCGAGACGAGCGAAGCGGCGGCGAGCATTGCGCGGCCGCAACCCGGGACGTACTTCCTGCGCGTGCGTGCCACGGATCCTGACGGATTCGTCGGACCGTTCACGCGGGCGCAGCGCTTCGAGGTCAGGCGGATCGATCCGCCGCCGCCGATGCTCCGCGACGGAGGTGGCAGTGCGGTCACCACATCCGATGGTCAGCCGCTGCTTCTGAAATAAAACGCATGCCGATACGCTTGTCACGATCGGGAGACGCCTGGCGGCGGGCGGCCCTCATGGAGTGGGTGGTGCTTGCCGCGGCGCTCATCCTTCTTGCCGCCGCCCTGGGTGAAATGCGCGGACTCGGTCGGGCGGATCTGACGCTCTACGATGCGGCCATGGGACGGCAGGCGCGGCCAGCGCCGGAGGATATTGTGATTGTCGCGATCGACGAGCCGAGCCTTGCCCGTATCGGTCGCTGGCCGTGGCAACGGGCGGTGCACGCAACGCTGATCGAGAAGATTGCAGCGGCGAAGCCGCGTGCGATCGGTATCGATCTGATCCTTGCCGAAGCGGATACCCGTGATCCCGAGGGCGACAAGGCGCTGGCGCGTGCCTTGCGCGCGCACCCGCGGATCGTGCTGCCGGTGCTGATGGAAGCGCGGCCAGGTGGCCCACCGCAACCGCTGCCACCCGCGCCGGTGTTCGTTGCCCAGGGGATTCGCCTGGGCCATGCGCACATGGAGACGGATTCCGACGGCATCGCGCGAAGCCTGTTTCTCGAGGAAGGTACCGGCGGGCAGATCTGGCCGGCCTTCTCGCTTGCGATGGCGCGCGAGGAACCGGGCACAGGCGAATTGCCGGGGGTGCGCAATCCACGGGAGCCGTCGGATGTGGATGCATGGTCACGCAACCACTGGGCGCATATTTCGTTTTCAGGCGAACCGGGACATATTCGCCAGATTTCCTATGTGAAACTGCTCGCCGGGGAAGTGGCCGCGGAGGAACTGTCGGGCAAGTACGTATTCATCGGCGCGACTGCTGCAGGGCTGGGTGACGCCTACCCTACGCCGGTCACCGGGCGTGGCCGTCTCATGCCGGGCATCGAGTTGCATGCGCATGCGCTGGACAGCCTGTTGCGCGGGCGGACTATCGTTCCGGCATCGGAGGTGGCAAACATCGCGTGGTCGGTCGCGCCGATCCTGCTGGTCATGCTGGGCTTTCTGTTCCTGTCGCCGCGTATCGCGCTCGGATTGAACATCGTGATGATCTTCGCCGTGCTGGCGGGATCGATCGGGATGCTTGCGTGGGTGAGGCTGTGGTTCCCGCCTTCCGCCGCGTTGTTGACACTCATGCTTGCCTATCCCTTGTGGGGATGGCGCAAGCTGGAGGCAACGATGCGATTTCTCGGGGAGGAGTTCGAACTGCTTCGAGGCGAACCGTCAATCGTGCCCGAGGCGGCCGGTCGCACGAGACGGGATCGGAGTACCGGCGAGACGGATTCGCTCGAGCGACGGATCGAAGCGGTTCGCATCGCGGCCGACAGCCTGCGTCACACGCGACGATTCATCGCGGACAGTCTGGAGCAGCTTCCGGTGGCGGTGCTCGTGACCGGGTTCGATGAACGGGTGCTGATCGCCAACCGGCTCGCGGCGGACTGTTTCGGCGCAGACGGGACGGCTGCACTTGCCTCGCAAAGCGCGTCGGAACTCGTGGCTTCGGTGGCAAAAGATGGCCACGACGCTTGGGCCGAGGCCCGTTCGATCGCGACTTCGGGTGAAGCAACGACACGGTCGGAGGTCGAGTTTGTCACCACGGGTGGTGAGAGTTACGTATTGCGCCTCGGACCCTGCATGGACGCGTCGGGCGAGCGTATCGGCTATCTCGCGACTTTCACCGACATCACGCCGATACGTGAGGCGGAGCGCAAGCGCGAGGAGACGCTCGCCTTTCTCAGCCACGATCTGCGGTCGCCGCAGGCCTCGATTCTTGCGGCGATTGATCTGCACAAGCTGAAGCCATCGGCTTATCCGGCCGATGCGATCCTGCCGCGCATCGCGGAACAGGCGCGGCGAACAATTGACCTGGCGGAGCAGTTCGTACAGCTCATGCGCGCCGAATCAGGGGTGTTCCGGCCGGCCGAAGTTGACATGGTCGCGATCGCGCGCGATGCCGTTGAGGAAGTGCAGCCGCAGGCGGCGTCAAAAGGCGTGCAGCTGCGGATCGAATCACCGGCGCAAGTGCCGTTCCGGGCGGATCGCACGCTGCTCACGAGAGCGTTGATCAATCTTCTGAACAATGCTGTGAAATACAGCCCGGAAAATACCGTGGTGACCCTTGTAGTCTTGATGGACGGCGGGCGGTTGCGATGCGTCGTGCGCGACCAGGGTTACGGGATTTCCGAGGCCGATATCGGTCGCCTGTTCGAGCGCTTCGCACGGTTTTCCAATCCGGGCCAGCCGAAGGCTCAGGGCATAGGCCTGGGACTGGCTTTCGTCAAGGCGGCGATCGAACGCCACGGCGGCCGGCTCGATGTCAACAGCACGGTGGGTACCGGTTCGGAATTCGCGTTCACGCTTGAGCCTGCGTGAGATAATCGGCTGCTTCGGCGGGACGATTGATGGCAAAAATACTGGTTATTGAAGACGACGACCTGATGCGCGAGCTTGTTTCCGTTCATCTGGGTGACGCAGGCCATGACGTGGTTCCCTGTGCAGACGGCGCGGTCGCGATTCGGGCAATCCTCGATCAGAAGCCCGATCTGGTCATTCTTGATCTCGGCATGCCCTATATCGACGGGTTCGACTTGCTGGCTGCGCTCAAGGGAGATCCCCTGACGCAGGCGATTCCGGTGGTCGTCTTGTCTTCCCGAACCGACCTGCAAAGCCTTGACCGGGTTGTGGCGCTTGGCGCAGCCGAGTTCCTCAACAAGCCGATCCGCGTCGAAAACCTGCTTGACGCGGTCGAAAGACGGTTGCACAACTCCGCGGCTTAGGCCGCGGTCCAGAAAACGTTCGCGGCTTAGGCCGCGGTCCAGAAAACGTTCGCGGCTTAGGCCGCGGTCCAGAAAACGTTCGCGGCTTGGGCCGCGGTCCAGAAAACGTTCGCGGCTTGGGCCGCGGCTCAGGAAGTCTCTGCGGCCTGCGCCGCGGAACCATCCCGTCGCTGGCGAAGCGGCGGTCCCCCGGGGAGGCTGAGTGGCCAAAATCCTGATGATCGAAGACGATGATCTGATGGCAGATCTGATGCGTACGCATCTGGTCGAGGCTGGTCACACGGTCCGCTTGAGCACCGACAGCGCGGCGGGGATCATGGCGCTGCTGGTGCAGCAGCCCGATCTGGTTTTGCTGGACCTTGCGTTGCCGTACCTCGACGGGCAGGACATTCTGGCAGCGATGAAGGGCGATCCGGCGACAAGCCGGATCCCCGTCATCGTTATTACGGCGCGTTCGGACGCGGCGAACAAGGCGCGGGCCCAGGCGGCAGGCGTGGATGACTATCTCGTAAAGCCGATCCTTCGTGAGCAATTGCTTGCTGCGGTGGACAGGCAATTGCAAGCTGCGGCGCGTTGATTGCCGGCTTCGGGATACGTCCGACCCACCCATCAACAAGGCACATATAAAAACGCCGGTGACCCCCGGGGTGGCCGGCGTTTGCTTTTACCGGGGCCTGTCAGCCGCGCTGCTGCAGCGCTTCGATGCGCTTCTCGAGCGGCGGATGGGTCGAGAACAGCGCCATGATGCCGCCGGGGCTGGCGATGCCGGAGGTTGCGACCGACTTGGGGAGTTCGCCCGCCTGCATGCTTTGCAGTCTCGCAAGTGCATTTATCATCGGGCGCGGGCTTCCCAGCAGTTGTGCCGCGCCGGCGTCGGCGCGAAACTCGCGCTGGCGGGAGAACCAGGCCACCACGACCGAGGCGAGGATGCCGAAGACGATCTCGCAGATGAACGAGGCTACATAGAAGCCGATGCCGACCTCCTTGTCGTTCTTGAGTACCACGCGGTCCACGAAGTAGCCGACGATGCGCGACAGGAACACCACGAAGGTATTGACCACGCCCTGAATCAGGGTCAGCGTCACCATGTCGCCATTCGCGATGTGGGCGACTTCGTGCCCGAGCACCGCCTCGACTTCCTCCTTGCTCATTCCCTGCAGCAGGCCGGTGGATACTGCAACCAGCGCGCTGTTCTTGAACGCGCCGGTGGCGAACGCATTCGGCTCGCCTTCATAGAGCGCGACGTCCGGGTGGCCAATGCCCGCCTTGTCGGCAAGGCGATGCACCGTGCTCACCAGCCAGTATTCGTTTGTGCCTTCGGATCCATCGATGATGTGCGCGCCGGTGGACCATTTGGCCATCGGCTTGGACATGAGCAAGGATATGAAGGCGCCGGCGAAGCCCACCACCGCCGAGAAGGCGAGCAGGGCGCCGAGATTCAGCCCGTTGGCGTCGATGAACCTGTTCAGCCCGAACAGGTTGACGATGATCGATATGACCAGCATCACCGCAAGGTTGGTGACGAGGAACAGGACAATGCGTTTCATCTGTAGGGTCTCCAGTGACAGATTGAGCGTCCGTTGCGCCGGACTGTAGTACTTGGACCGAAATCCGCCCACGAAGTTCTGGGGCGCTGTATGTTGGCCAAGGACCGTGTCCGCGTCAAATGAGAAATCACTATATGCGGGCGGCCGGGAAAATTTCAATCCCGGGGCGATTCGGGCGGGTACGCCCCTTGCCGGAGGAGTCCGCCGCGCCCACACTGCCACAAAGCGGGGTGCAGACCATGGAACGCGAGCAGGCCAGCAGTTTTGTGCAGGAACTGTTGCGGGTGATACTGGCCAGGAAGGCCTCGGATCTCTTCTTCAACGCGGGATTTCCGCCCGCGGTGAAGATCGACGGCCGTTTGACACCGCTCTCGGACAAGCCGCTCAGTCCCGAGCACACCTCGACGATCGTACGCGCGATCATGAACGACCGGCAACTGGCGGATTTCGAGTCGACCAAGGAGTCGAACTTCGCGATCAGTCCCTCCGGGATCGGGCGTTTTCGCGTCAACGCCTTCATCCAGCGGGGGGACGTCGGTGTAGTGATCCGGTCGATTTCCACGAGCGTTCCCAGGCTCGCGGATCTCGGCATGCCGAAGGTGCTCTCCGAAGTCGCAATGATGAAGCGCGGGCTGGTTCTGATCGTGGGCGCCACCGGTTCGGGCAAGTCGACCACGCTTGCCGCGATGGTGGATCTTCGCAATGCGACCGGCGAGGACCACATCATCACCATCGAAGATCCGATCGAATACCTGTACGAGAACAAGCGCAGCATGGTCTCGCAACGCGAGGTGGGGGCGGATACCGAGAGCTGGGCTGCGGCGCTGAAAAATACCCTTCGGCAGGCACCGGATGTCATCGTGATCGGCGAGATACGCGACCGCGAAACGATGGAGCACGCGATAGCGTTTTCCGAAACCGGCCACCTCTGCCTCGCCACCCTGCACTCCAACAATGCCAATCAGGCGCTGGACCGGATCTTCAAATTTCCGGATGATCGGAGAAAGCAACTGCTGCTCGACCTGTCGCTCAATCTTGCCGCGCTGATCTCGCAGCGCCTCATTCCAATCAAGGAAGGCAAGGGACGGGTCGCGGCGGTGGAAGTCCTGCTGCGTTCCGCTCTGGTTCAGGACCTGATACGCGAAGGCAAGATTCCCGAACTGCGTGAGTTGATGAGGCGCTCGCGCGAGACCGGCATGCAGACCTTCGACCAGTCCCTGTTCGATCTCCATGAGACGGGCAGGATAGGCGAGGATGAGGCCTTGCGCTATGCGGATTCGGTCAACGATCTCAGGCTGCTGATCAAGTATCAGTCCGCTCACGCCCATGCGCCGGGGAACGAAGGGGGCGGGATGAGCATAGAACCCGATCCCGGTTCATCTCCTGGGCGCTATTCCCGCTAGTGTAGTGCGTCAAACAGATTGCAACTTATTGAGTCGTGCCCGCGCTTTGACGACCTTCGCGAGGATGTCCGAGGCGCGCGCCGTCCAGATGAACGGCTTGGGATCGCGGTTGTGGTTTTCGACATAGTTCTGG
>CAMBSA010000111.1 GCA_945869935.1 Bordetella parapertussis
CGAAATTGGACTTGATCAGCGATTCCCTATGACTTTCCCGGAAGCCTTGCTTGCGCCCGCGGCCCGAAGACTCGGGCTAGACGAGGTACTTCTGCAGAATTCCGGGCGCAAGCGAAAGTCCGTGGCCCGGAACATTGCGCGGGGAAAGCAGCCCGTTCTGCGACATCTCGGGCCAGCCTTCGAACAGCGGTTCGACGAGCGGAAAATCCTCCAGCCAAGTGAGGTTGGGCGCGGCAGCCGCGAGGTGCACGAACAGTCCGGGAAGGAAGTGGGGGGAGACTTCCACGCCGAATGCCTCGGCCAATCGTGCGATGCGCAGGCATTCTGTCAGGCCACCGGCCATTGCGAGGTCAGGCTGCATCACTGCGCACAGTCGTTGGGCGATGAATGGCAGAGACTCCGCGGCGCCCTGCAGGTGTTCGCCTGTGGCGATGCGTAACGAGACCTTTGACAGCGCCCGATAGCCTTCGAGGTCGTCAGCCGGGAGCGGTTCTTCCACGAATAGTGCGCCCATCTCGTTGGCCAAGGCCACGAGGCGCGGTGCAGTTGTCGCGGATCCTTTTTCGTTCGCGTCCAGCATCAGTTCAACGCTGCGCGGAAGGCTGTCGGACACGGCTCGAAGGACGTCCTTGTCGGCCAGTGTGCAGGACATGCGTGGCTTTACGCCCCTGAATCCGCGAGCGGCGTGCCTGCGCACGGTTTCCGCGGCGTGTTCCGGCGTTTGTTGCGCGTTGAACCCACCGGAGCCATATACGGGAACTGCCCGCGCAGCGCCGCCCATCGCTGTTCCAAGCGGTACGCCGAGGGCGCGAGCATAGGCGTCCCAAAGCGCCACATCGATCGCCGCCAGCGCGATGTAATTCGGCCCCCTGCGTGAACGATTCAGTGTCGCGGCGAGCGAGCGCCAGGCAGCTTCGGGATGGCCGAGGGTGCCTCGCGACAGCAGTTTTTCCACCAGTACCCTGCCCGATGCGAGCGCGGCGTCACCGGCGCCGCCCAACAGATAGCTGAATCCGAGGCCCTCGATTTCACGGTCGAGGGATACTCGCGCGACGAGAAGGTCAAAGGACGCGACCCCCGAACCGCCAACCGGCGTGTCGAGTTGATATCTCAGAAGTTCGATCGAGGCGGAAAGTATTCGCATTGTGTGGCGCTAACGGGACTTGCAGCAGTGACGCGGCATTGCATTTCGTAACCGAGGCATTATTTCAGATCGCGTTCGAAAGCGTGCGGTTTCGACAGCGACGCCGGATTTGGGCAAACTAACCTGCCGGTTGCCGGTGCTTTCCGCGCATGCGAATGCGAGGACCGTGATTTGCTGGCGACCGTGCAGAAACGTTCCTTGATGGAGGTGGTCATTGTCCGGTTCTTTTCAGTTACTCGGGATGCGTCACTGTGGAATGCGAATGGAAGCTGTCGATCCGTCGGGCTTGAGCGTTATGTCTGAAGCCATTTCCTCGGTCTCGAATTTTCCTGGCTGGTGCGATTGATGAAAATATGCGTGGTGGGTGCAGGGGCCATAGGCGGGTGGATCGGTGCGGGTATGGCTCGTGCGGGGCACGAGGTGAGCCTCGTCGCACGGGGGGGGCATCTCGATGCTATACGGCGGCGTGGACTGGTCCTGGTGTCGGACGGTGAGACGTACACGGTTTCGGCAAGTGCGTCGGCGGATCCCGGCGACTTCGGCGTGCAGGAGGCGGTGTTTATCGCGCTGAAAGCCTATTCGATTCCGGAAATGCTGCCGTTGCTGGCGCCGCTGCTTGGCGCGGATACAGTCGTGGTTCCGGCAATCAACGGTATCCCGTGGTGGTATTTTTACAAGGAGGGCGGGGCATTCGACAACTCGGTTCTCGACTGCCTCGATCCTCGCGGGACGATGCTTGAGGTGCTGGATCCCGGCCATATCTTGGGCTGCGTCGTTCACGGCGCTGCGCAGGTGATCGAGCCGGGAGTGGTGCGGCATACCGCGGGAGATCTCATCTATCTCGGTGAACCTGATCGTTCAGTTTCCGCACGCGCCCGGAAATTGTCAGACGCGATGATCTCCGCGGGATTCAATGCGCCGGTGGCCGAGGATATACGCCAGGAAATCTGGATGAAGCTGATTGGAAACCTTTCCTATAACCCGGTGGCTGCCCTGACGCTCGCGCATATGGATGAAATAAGCGCGAACGGGCGGGTCCTTGCATTGATCCGGATCATGATGCGGGAGGCGATGGCGGTTGCCGAGGCTTACGGTATCGCGATCAGTCTTGGTGTCGAGGAGCGCATCGAAATGGCACGGCAAATCGGCCACGCAAAGATTTCGATGCATCAGGATGTGGAGAAGGGCCGGCCGCTCGAGATCGACGCGATTCTCGGCAGCGTACTTGAGCTGGCGCGGCGGTCCCGGATCGCGACGCCGGTGATGGACATGGTGCATGCGCTGATCGAGGAGCGCGCCCGTCACCCGGTGACGGCGCCTTGAGCAGGGAGGGGAGAACGCTATGACGGTAGCCGATGCGAGTGGGTATCGCTTACCGGTGTATGAATTCCGGCGTCCTGCGGAGCTCGGCAGCGGGGAAGTGAGCCGGCATCCGGTGATCATTATCGGAGGCGGATTGTGCGGACTGACCGTCGCCTGTGATCTCGCGATCAAGGGCGTTCCCGTCGTTGTCCTTGACGAGGACAACACGGTCGGGGGGCGAGGTGCGTCATCTCGCGGGATTGTCTATGCCCAAAAGAGCCTCGAGATATTCGATCGGCTGGGTATTTACGAGCGAATACTGGCCAAAGGCGTGACCTGGTCCGTTGGCAAGACGCTCGCCGGCGACGATGTGGTGTACTCGTTTGATGCGGGTGCGACGAACCACTCCCGTCAGCCGCCCTTCATCAATATCCAGCAGTTCTATGTCGAATGGTTTCTGGTCGACCGGATAGGAGAACTCGAGGGCGCGGACCTTCGATGGAACAACCGGGTGACGGGAATTCGTGATCTGGGTGATTGCATGCGCCTGGACGTGGAGACGCCGGTGGGAACCTACCAGATCGATGCTGACTGGGTGCTCGATTGCGAAGGCGTACATAGCGTGGTTCGCGAAGCGCTCGGGATCGGCGCGCAGACGTCACGGCGCCATGACCGGTGGTGCATCTCGGATGTGAGATTTCGTTTGCCCTTGCCCGCCGAGCGCTGGACCTGGGTCGAGGCGCCGTTCAACGAGAATCGCGCGGTCTGGCAGCACTTGATGGCTGACGATGTGTGGAGGATGGACTTCCAGATGGATCCGCAGTGCGATCTCGAGGAGGTCAGTCGCCCGGAGGTGGCCGCCGCACGTCTGCGCGCGCATCTTGGAGATGACGTGAACTTCGAGCTCGTCTGGGTGGGACCGTACTCGTACAGAAGTTTTGCGCTGGAGTGCTTCCGGCACGGACGGGTCTTCTTCCTCGGCGATACTGCGCATCAGATGAGCCCTTTCGGCGCACGTGGCGGAAACAGCGGAATTCAGGATGCGGACAATCTGGCCTGGAAACTCGCGCTGGTTCTGGGTGGGCGCGCCGGAGAGCGCCTGCTCGACTCCTACGACGCGGAGCGACGTCCGGCAGCGGTCGAAAACGTGCGCCTTACGCATCGGACCAATCGCTTTCTCTCACCGGACTCCGCGGAGGAAAAAGTACTTCGCGATGCGGTACTCGCCCTCGCGCGAAGGCACGAATTTGCCCGCCCTCTGGTCAATACGGGAAGACTGTCGGTCGCGTCGGCCTACGGGGATTCGCCCGTCATCGAGGGCGGCGGCAAAAGCGTGCAGAACCTGGCGATCGAGTTCGATGATGGACGTATCGGTCATCTTGCCGATCTGTTCCGTTCGTACGGCGGCATCGCAGGAATTATTTTCGGTGATGTTCCGGAAGTGCTGGAACTTGCCGCGGGCGATATGCCGGTACGCCTTTATGCCTGCGGTGGCCGCGGACGGCGAATGATCGTGGATCCCCGGGGGCTTCTCACAGAAGCCACGGGATCCGCCCCCGGGACCTGCGTGCTGCTTCGTCCCGACTTGCACATGGCGGCGACGATACCGTGGCCTGATCCCGAGTCGTTGAAGCACGGGCTGGATATCGCGCTCGGTGGCACTCCATCCGCGAAGCCGGCTGCGGTCAGTGAAGGAGATGTCGGACAACCGGAGGCAGGCATGCAGGTGGCACCGAATATTCCCGATCCGGACGGATTCTATGAGTCTCTTGCAGACGCTCATGCGGGGCTGTCTCCACAGCAGAGCGCCGCTTTGAACGCACGCCTTGTCTTCCTGCTGGCGAATCAGATCGGAGACGGATCCATGCTTCTCGAATGCATAGTCGCGGCGCGCGAAGGACATTCTTAGAACGGAAAGCTTTCCGCCAGGGGCCGAATTGGGTAATCTACCGGTCCTGCGCCCGGCATTCGGGCGGAGCGATAAGAACTTCTAACAATAATCGCGTCCGCGGCCATTAGCGGTTCGGCTCTGGAGCACCCGAGGGGAGCGGAAAATGAAGCCGACATTCGCACCAGCGAAGAGCAGGCGTGCGGGCAGCGTTTTCAGCGCGCACCTGCCTGGCGGAGGGTCTGAAGTGGTGGCCGACGTTTGGTCCCCCTCGGTTCCTGCCGAACGGAATCACCTCGAAAGGCTCGCAGGATGAAAAAGGGTGTCTTCGCTCGCTCGGCAGGCTATCTCGATGTCGTGCTGTCATGGATCGCGGGTTTAGTACTTTTTTCAATGATGCTTCTGACTTCGGTCGATGTCTTTACGCGATACGTTCTGAATGCTCCGATCCGCGGTGCGTTTGAGGTTTCGGAAATATTGATGGCCGTTCTGATCTTCGCCGGCCTTCCCCTGGTGTCTCGAAAGAACGAGCATGTGACGATCGAGTTCGCTGACCGGTTGATCCCGGACGTGCTCAGGGGATTCATGGACGCGATGGTGCAGCTTGTATGCGCAGGCATGATGTTTGGCTCTGCCTGGCTCATGCTCCTGAAGGCGCAACGGGTAGGCCAGTACGGTGATAACACCGCGACTCTCAAGATTGAGCTTGCACCGTTTGTCTACCTGATGTGCGCGCTGATCCTGATCACCGGACTGATTCACTTAGTAAAGGCGTTCCGACCGGGCAGTTCGGATTTGCAGTCCGGCGGCCTGGTCTGAGGAGTGTGACGACATGCTAGAAGCACTGCTCGGATTTGCCGGCATTTTTGCGCTCTCCCTTTTGCGTATCCCAATCGGTTTTTCGATGGGGATCGTCGGCTTCGTCGGCTTGGGAATCCTGCGGAACTGGAACTCTTCCTATTCTTCGGTAACCCAGACGATCTACGAGAGCGGTTTCAACTACGTGCTCTCCGTGATTCCCTTATTCATCCTCATGGGCAATCTGATCAGTCGAGCAGGCATGTCGAAGGAACTCTTTGATGCGGCGCACTCCTGGATAGGTCACTGGCGCGGCGGACTTGCGCACGCCACGGTGGTCGCCTCGGCCGGCTTCGGTTCGGTGTGCGGATCCAGCGTGGCGACTGCCGCGACGATGGCCAAGGTCTGCTATGCGCCAATGAAAAAACTGGGCTATGCCGACTCGCTCGCTGCCGGCTCCATCGCCGCGGGCGGTACTCTCGGCATCCTGATTCCTCCGTCGACATTGATGGTTATTTACGGAATCATGACCGAGACCAATATCGGGGCGCTGTTTGCGGCCGGGATGTTACCGGGCCTGCTTGCGGTCGCGCTGTTGTCGATTGCAATCCACTACACGACATGGCGCGATCCGAAGGCGGGCCCCCCCGGGCCGCGTTCGGACTGGCCGACGCGCTGGAAGGCCTTGCGTGGCGTCTGGGGAGTCACGGTACTGTTTGTCGTGTCTGTAGGCGGCATTTATTTTGGCGTGTTCACGGCGACCGAAGGTGCCGGTGTCGGCGCGTTCGGTGCGTTCATATTTGCTTTGTTTCGCGGGCAACTCACATGGCGCGTGATGCTGGATATTCTGGTCGAGAGCGCGCGTACGACCTCGATGCTTTTTGTCATTTTGATCGGCGCATTTATATTCGCGAATTTCGTGAACTTCACGTCCTTGCCCAACGACCTGAAGTCTTTCATCGAGCGATTTGAAGTTCATCCCATGCTCGTGATGACTGTGATATGCATCATCTACATCGTGCTTGGCACGGTGATGGAAGAACTCTCCATGATTCTCCTTACGGTGCCGCTGTTCTTTCCCATCGTGATGCATCTCGGGTTCGACCCTGTCTGGTTCGGCATCATCATCGTCGTGGTCGTCGAGATAGGATTGATCAGTCCTCCGGTGGGCATGAACATGTTCGTCGTACAGACGCTTCTGCCCAACGTGTCCCTGCGAACCGTATTCAAGGGGGTCTGGCCGTTTGTGATTGCGGACTGCGTACGTCTCGCGATACTTGTTGCTTTTCCCGCAATCAGTCTCTGGTTGCCGCAGCTCCTATTCAAATAGGCTCGCGGCGTTTGCCATACGG
>CAMBSA010000112.1 GCA_945869935.1 Bordetella parapertussis
GTGTAGTCCACCATCGTCTCGAAGCCCTTGCGCGTCCAGGTGCCAAGCGCCACCAATCCGAGCGAAATCGCCGCCTGCATGAACATCGCATTGCGCGGCACGCCCTTCTCGCCATCCCATCGACCTAGCCAGCTGAAGAGCTTCCAGTCGCGACCGAGCGCATAGCTGGTGCGCGCACCCGTGAGGATCGTTGCATTGGCCGACGTGATTGCGGCGACCCCGACCATGATGCTGATCAGCGCGGCGCCGGTCTCGCCCCATGCACGTCCGAGAAGATCCGCCGCAGGAGCGGAGGACTTGGACAGGCCGGTCATGCCCAGCCCCGCCAGGTAGGCAAGGCTCACCAGTATGTAGAGCGCTGCGACGATGGACAGCCCCCAGATCATCGAGCGCACGATGTTGCGGTGGCCGTTCTTGATCTCGGCCGACAGATACGCGGCGTCGTTCCAGCCGCCGTAGGTCAGCAGCACGAACACCATCGCAAGACCGAAGGCACCGGCAGAACCCGATTGCGCGAGCGGCGCGGTCGCCTGCGCATCGGGCGATGAAAAGAAGAACCCGGCGACGATCACCAGGACCAGCCCGAGACATTCGACGATGGTGAGTATGTTCTGCGTCGCCTTGCCGGCGCTGATGCCCACGAGATTGATCGCGGTGAGGATCACGATCAACAGGCCTGCCCAGATCGACGAGGAGTGCTCGCCGAGCGGCAGGATGGCGGTGGCGTAGTCGGCGAACACGAAGGCGAAGATCGCGATCGAACCGCTCGCGATCACCGTCATCCGCGCCCAGGCAAACAGCCGCGCTACGTCGCCACCGAAGGCGCGCTCGAGGAAGTGGTATTCGCCACCCGCGTTCGGATGCGCGGTGGCGAGTTCCGCATAGCACAGGGCGCCGAGTATCGAAATCGCCGCACCGAGGATCCAGGCGAGCATCATCGTCGCCGCATCGCCGGTGTTGCTCGCAACCAGCGCGGGGAGCTTGAAAATGCCCGCGCCGACGACGATGCCGACGACAAGCGCTATCGCATCCTTGAGGTCGAGAACCGGTTCCGGTTCGGGTCTGTGGTGGCCGTGCTGGCCGCTGGTATTTGCTTCCGGGGAGTTTTTTGTATTCATGATTTGCGGCGCATCCTAGTATGTTCTGTCGAACCGAGGCAAGCGACTTCTGCCGGCACACGGACATCCCGGCTTGCGCCGTCTCAGCCCTTGACGACTTCCGGATTGACGAGATTTTCCGGCTTGCCCGCGGCGAACGCGAGAATGTTGTCGAACGCCGTGCCGAAGAAGGTCTCGTAATTGCTGCGTTCGACGTAGCCAAGATGAGGCGTCGCCACCACGTTGTCCATCGCAAGCAGGGGATGGGTCGCACCGGGAATCGGCTCGGATTCGTAGACATCGACCGCAGCGAAACCCGGGCGTCCCGCCTTCAGCGCCGCCTCGAGTGCACCGTGCTCGACAAGTTCGGCGCGGCTGGTATTCACGATCAGGGCATCGGGCTTCATCAACGCAAGATCCGCCCCTTTCACGATGCCTCGCGTCTCGGGCAGCAGCCGGATGTGCAGTGAAACCACATCGCATTCCGAAAACAGCCGTTCGCGGCTCACGAATTCGTAGCCCTCTTTCGAAGCGCGCTCCCGCGCAGCATCCCGACCGTGAACGACGACCTTCATGCCGAAGGCGCGTCCGTATCCCGCCACCAGCGAACCGATATTCCCCGGCGCATAGATGCCGAGGACAAGGCCGTGCAATGCCCGGCCGAGCGTGGTCTGCCAGCGTCCTTCGCGAAGCCTCCGGTCCTCCAGCGGAATGTGCCGCATTGCCGACAGCATCAGGCCGAAGGTGAGTTCCGCGGTCGAACGTGCGGAACCGCTGGTGAATCCGACCGCGATGCCGAGCCGGGTGCAGGCGGCGACATCGAGATTGGCGCCGGGACGCCCGGTCTGCGAGACGAACCTGAGCGACTTCAGACGCTCCAGGATGTCGGCGGTGAGACGGGTCCGCTCGCGGATCAGCACCACCGCCTCGGCGCCCTGAAGGCGCTCGACCAGCGCCTCCCCGGTCACCGTATCGCGATGAATCACGACCTCGTGGCCCGAGACTTTCGAGAAACAGGCAAGCGAACGCACCGCGTCCTGGTAATCATCGAGAACAACAATGCGCATGAACGAAGCCCCGCCCGTGGCCTGGAAACCTACTTCTTGCTGGCGGAGAACCGGCCTTCGGCGCCGCTGTCGGGACGGAACGCCCCCTCGATCCGGCCGCCGGCAACCGTGCCTTCGAAGTCGCGCTTTACGCCCTGCTGGTCGATGAACGCGAACCAGATCTTGTCGCCGCGGAGTTTGGGCTCGCGCAGTCCCGCCTTGAGCTTGTCCATGCGGACGGTGCCCTCGATCTTCTGGAATTTCTGGGTCAGTTCGACCTCATAGCGACTGCCCGCGACCTCAAGCGTCCATGCTCCCTGAACCTTTGCCGGAACAATCCAGTGATACGCACGGCGCCAGTCGAAATCGCTCACCTCGTCCGGCTCCCAGTCTTCCATCGTGAACTGGTGGGACGAAATGCGCGTGCCGGGCTTCATGTCGAGAAGCTTCGGGCGCAGCTTGATGTTGAGCGAGGGCAGCAGGTACAGGGTGATGACCGTTGCTTCGGAAAAATCCTCGACGAACACGTCACCGCGGACGAACTCGACCTTGGCCCCTTCGCGGGCGGCGTTCTTGCGCGAAAGTTCGACCATCTCCGGATTGAACTCGATACCCTTGGCGCGCGCGCCGAACTTCTTCTGCGCCGCGATGACGGTACGGCCATCCCCGGAGCCGAGGTCGTAGACGACGTCCCGGGAGGTGACCTGTGCCATGCGCAGCATGCGTTCGACGACTTCGTCAGGCGTGGGCACCCATACCACGTCCTTGCCCGGCTGACCGACGGTGGGGGTAAAGTCCTTGCTGCCCGACTGCTGGGCAAATGCAGGGGCCGAGGCGATCAGAACACCTGCGGCAACGGCAGCGAGCATCGCCGAGAAAGTAGTGCGAACCATCGTGTCTCCGGAGATCAGTTGGGTTTGAAAAAACGGATCGCGGTGCAATCCGTCCGCTGAAATTCAGCCGGCGCCGGGATGTTATCAGCTTGCGCACAAATCAATGAACACACGACGGGGCGATTCGAGTCCTCCATTTTCCTGACGTAGCACTGACACCGGATCGGACGCAGTCGCACCGATGATCGGAAACGTGCCCGCACCGCACCGGTGCAGATGTCCGTCCCCGTCGCCCCCCTTTGCCAAAAGCTCGGCCAATCGGCGACAATCGAAGAGGTTTGCAGGCGGCGCACCGGCGACCTCCCGAATGAGCACCGGCCAAACCGCATTGCAGAACAGACTATCCGGAGGCACCGCACAGTGAAGGCATTACTCGCTTTTTCGCGCATGGTGGATCGCCTGAACGAGCACCTGGGGAAAATCGCCAACTGGCTGGTGCTGCTGTCCTGCGTGGTCAGCGCCGGGAACGCAATGCTTCGCTACAGCTTCAGCATGAGTTCCAACGCCTGGCTTGAAATCCAGTGGTACATGTTCGGCGCCATGGTGATGCTCGGTGCGTCCTATACGCTGCAGAAAAACGAACATGTCCGCGTCGACGTGCTCTATGGCAGCTTCTCCACGCGCACGCAGCTCTGGATCGACATCCTCGGCGGTTTCCTGTTTCTTCTGCCAGCGACCATCATCATCGGCTGGATGTCCTGGCCGATGTTCGCCGGCTCCTACCAGATCGGCGAAATGTCCGGAAATGCGGGGGGCTTGTTGCGCTGGCCGATCAAGATCTTCCTGCCGCTTGGCTTTTTCCTGCTGAGCCTGCAGGGCCTGTCCGAAATCATCAAACGCATCGGTGCGCTCACCGGCGACTGCCCGGCGCCGATCCACTACGAAAAGCCGCTGCAATGATGCTCACCCGCGAAATCATGGCGCCCCTGATGTTCGGGGGACTGGTCGTTTTCCTGCTTATCGGATACCCGGTTGCGTTCTCGCTTGCGGCAGTGGGCCTGTTCTTCGGTTTCATCGGCATCGAAATGGGGTTCTTCGAAGTCGCCCTGCTGCAGGCGCTGCCGGAGCGCGTGTTCGGAATCATGTCGAACGACCTGCTGCTCGCCATCCCGTTTTTCACCTTCATGGGAGCGATCCTCGAGCGCTGCGGACTCGCAGAAGATTTGCTCGAAGGCACCGGCCAGCTTTTCGGGCCGGTTCGCGGCGGCCTCGCCTACGCGGTGATTCTCGTGGGCGCAGTGCTTGGCGCGATCACCGGGACGGTCGCCGCGTCGGTGATTGCGATGGGCATGATTTCGCTGCCTGTGATGATGCGCTACGGCTACAACATGCGCCTTGCCACCGGCGTGATCGCGGCCTCGGGCACGATCACGCAACTCATCCCGCCCTCGCTGGTGCTGGTCGTCCTTGCCGACCAGCTTGGCCGCTCGGTGGGCGACATGTACGCCGGCGCGATCGGCCCGAGCATCGTGCAGGTACTGCTGTTCTGCGCCTACATCGCGGTGCTCTCCTGGTTCCGTCCCGAATACATGCCGGCGCTGCCCCCGGAAGCGCGCACCCTGCACGGCTGGCCTCTGATCCGCCGCGTGCTGTGGGGGATGATCCCGTCACTGGTTCTGATATTCCTGGTGCTCGGCACCATCATCATGGGACTCGCGACACCGACCGAAGGCGGGGCGATGGGCGCGGTCGGCGCAATGGTCCTGGCTGCGATCCACAAGCGCCTGACCTGGGACCTGCTCTGGCAGGGCATGTCCTCGACGATGCGGATCACCGCCATGGTCATCTTCATCCTGATCGGATCCACGGTGTTTGGCCTGGTATTCCGCGGCGTGGACGGCGACCTGTGGGTGGAACACCTGCTGACCGGGCTCCCCGGCGGTGCGGTCGGCTTCCTGATCGTGGTGAACCTTTTCGTGTTCTTCCTCGCGTTCTTCCTCGACTACTTCGAGATCGCCTTCATCATCATCCCGCTGCTCGCGCCGGTGGCGACCAAGCTGGGCATCGACCTGATCTGGTTTGGCGTGCTGCTCGGCGCCAACATGCAGACCTCGTTCATGCACCCCCCGTTCGGATTTGCGCTTTTCTACCTGCGGGGCATCGCCTCGAAGGAGGTGAAGAGCTCGGATATCTACTGGGGGGCGCTCCCCTGGGTGGGGCTGCAGCTCCTGCTGGTGGCGATCCTGATTTTCTGGCCCGGGCTGGTGACCGGCTTCCTCGACGCACCGTCGAACGTCGATCCGACCAAGGTCGAGATCCAGATCGAGATCGAACAGCAGATGGACCAGGACGACGTCACGCGCCAGAACGAACGGGATGCGAATGGCGAGAAATCCGACGCGAACGATGCCTCGAATGCGATCGAGAATGCCTTTAAGCAGCCACAAAAATAGGAAATATCTGAACAAGAGGGTATCGCCCCCTTGTATATCCCCCCACTCCAGAGGGATGCCCTGTTCGATTCGTTGCACCCATTGGGACTTGATCAGAGCTTGCATGGATTCTGCGGTCAACAAAAAACCCGGCCTCGGCCGGGTTTTTTGTTGGCATCGTTCGGAGTTCAGCCCTTCTTGGCCGCCCCCTTCGCCGCACCGCCACCGCGCGGCGTGTAAGCGAAACGGTCGAATCCGTACTCTGCGACACGGAACCACAGATACATGTCATCGCGGAACTTCTTGTACCCGGGATAGATGCGCTTCCAGTGAGGACTCTTGTCCATGAGTTCGCTGTAGAGCTGATCCGCCGCCGCCGCCGCGGCCTCCATCACCGGTTGCGGAAAGGCGCGAAGCTGGGTGCCGGCGCCGATCAGGCGGCGCAAGGCATCCGGGTTCTTGGCGTCGTAGCGCGCAACCATATGGACATTCGCCTCCGCGCAGGCGGCCTCGAGTATCGACTGGTAGTGCTTGGGCAACTCCGCCCATTTCTTCTCGTTCACCAGCACCGCAAGTTCCGGTCCGGCTTCCCAGAAGCCCGGGTAGTAGTAAAACTTCGCCACCTTGTTGAAGCCGAGTTTCTCGTCGTCGTACGGCCCCACCCATTCGGCCGCGTCGATCGTGCCTTTTTCGAGGGACGGGTAGATGTCGCCGCCCGCGATCTGCTGCGGCACGACGCCAAGCTTTGCCATCACCTGCCCGGCCAGACCACCGATTCGGAACTTCAGGCCTTTCAGGTCGGCAACGGTCTTGATCTCCTTGCGGAACCAGCCACCCATCTGCGCGCCGGTGTTGCCCGCAGGAAAAGCCAGGCAGCCATAGTCCTTGAACAGCGGCGCCATCGCTTCCATCCCGCCGCCGTAGTACATCCAGGCATTCTGCTGGCGTGCGTTCAGGCCGAACGGGATGTTGGTTGCGAAAGCAAACGCGGGATCCTTGCCGACATAGTAGTAAGGCGCGGTGTGGCAGCACTCGACCGTGCCGGCCTGCACTGCATCCAGCGCCTGCAGGCCGG
>CAMBSA010000113.1 GCA_945869935.1 Bordetella parapertussis
ATTCAGTTGCGTCGCGATTCCGGGAGCAAGGCCGGGCGGCGCGAAGATGCCCACCCAACTGATCAGGTCGTAGCCGGGGACACCGGCTTCCGCGAGTGTCGGCGAGTTCGGGAAACGCGGGTCACGCTGACTGCCTGTCGTCCCGAGCAATCGCACCTTCCCGCCTTCCACGGCCTGTCCTGCGCCGGCGTCAAAGGTCAACTGGCACACGCCGGCGATGGTGTCCTGCAGGGCGGGTGCCGCCCCCTTGTAGGGGACGTGCGTCATGTTCACCCCGGCCATCATCTTGAACAGTTCGCCCGCGAAATGCACACCGCTCCCCGCGCCCGAACTGCCGTAGTTGAGCTTGCCGGAGTTCTTCTTCGCATAATCGATGAATTCCGCGACGGTCTTCGCCGGAACCGACGGATGAACGACCATCAGAAAGCCGTAGGTACCGACAAGCGCAATCGAGGTGAAGTCCCGGATCGGATCATAGGGAAGCACTTTTTCCGACACCGGTGCGAAGCTGTGCGTGCCGTTGGTCGTGTACAGCAACTGGTAACCGTCCGCCGGCGCCTTGGCGATCATTTCGGCCCCGATCCTGCCGCCTGCCCCGACCCGATTCTCGACGATGACAGTTTCTCCGAGCTTCACCGACATGCGCTGCGCCATGATTCGGGCGCTGGTGTCCGCGACGCCGCCCGCTGCGTAGCCGACGATGAAGCGCACCGGCTTCGACGGATAGCTCTGCGCAGGCGCCATCGACGAAATCAACATCAGCGCAAGCGCGAGAATCGGTGCGGCAGCGTTCGGCCTCATCGGAGGATCCTTGTTGTTGTTCGGGATGATTTTCGGGTCTCTAAGTGCCAAGCGCGAGGCACCAGAGTGTTGCGGACCATTATACTTAGCCCAATAGTGCACCACGCGCACGAACACGGCATTCACATCGACACGATGACATCCTCCTCCGACACCGATGATGGTTTCAACGCAAAGCTGACCGAATTGGGCCTGCAGAATCTGGATGCAGGCGATATCACGTTCCTGCGCGCTGCCTACGAGCGCAACAAGCTTCCAATGGCGCTTCCGACCGGATTCACGCCCGCGACCCCGCCTCGCGCATGCGCCCTATTCATCGACCCCTGCGGCCCGCTTTGAACACCGACCCCGGCTACCTGGACCTGCTTGAATGCGGCCGGCTGCTCGATGCAAAGGCGATTTCGTGCGAAGAACTGGTTCATGCACTCCTTCGGCGCATTGACGCACACGACCCCCGCCTGAATTGCTTCATCGCCGTCTATCACGACGAAGCGCTTGCGAGTGCGCGCAAGCGCGATGCGGAGATGGCGCGCAGCGGTCGGCGCAGCCCCTTGCACGGCATCCCGTTCGCGGCCAAGGACATCATCGATCTGGCAGGGCGGGTCACTTCCTGTCACTCCAGAATCCTTGCGGAAAACACGGCAACCCGCGACGCCCGAGTGGTGACCATGCTGTATGACGCAGGCGCGGTGCTGATCGGGAAAACCGCGCTGCACGAATTCGCAACCGGCGGTCCGTCCTTCGACCTGCCCTGGCCGCCCGCCCGCAACCCGTGGAACCCGGCAGTACACCCCGGCGGGTCATCCAGCGGATCGGGGGTGGCGCTGGCCGCCGGCTTCGTGCCCTTCGCATTGGGAACGGATACCGGCGGCTCGGTTCGCAATCCGGCCTCCGCGTGCGGCGTTGTCGGCATGAAGCCCACCTTCGGTGCGGTGTCGGTGGACGGGTGTTTCCCGCTCTCCTTTTCGCTGGATCACGTCGGTCCGATGACGCGAACGGTGAAGGACAACGCGGTAGCGCTTTCCCACATGCTCGACCCGGCGACCGCCGCCAAGATGAAATGTCGCCTTTCGAGTACGACGCCATTTGATGGCGTGGATGGCGACCTCCGCGGCCTTCGGATCGGCGTCATCGACGCCTTCTACAACGGCAAGGATGTGAATCCCGAAATCGCAGCGACCACCGATGCGGCGGTCGACGTGCTGAAACGTATCGGGGCCGATGTTCACGTGCTGAAGTTGTCACCGCTTTCCACCTGGGCGGAGTGCGGCCGCACGATTCTTCAGTCCGAATCTTTCGCAATCCATGCCGACTGGCTGCGCGCCCGGGCTCCCGACTACGGCGTCCGCGGCCGACGACGCCTGCTCGCAGGATCCATGATCAGCGCCGAACGCTACGTCCGCGCGCAACAGGTCCGGTCCCTGCTCGTGCAGGAATTCCTCGATGCCATGCGCGACCTGGATGTTGCGGTCACTGCGTCAAGCCTGGAACTGCCCTGCGCGATCGACAACGAGGCACTGATCGACAAGACCTACGACAAGCAGGCACGCATGCCGTTCAACGTAACGGGCACGCCCGCGATCTCGATACCCGCGGGATTGTCGGCCTCGGGTCTGCCGATCGGCCTGCAGATTGCGGGGAAACCGCATGACGAGGGCACGGTGTATCGCGCCGCCTTCGGCCTCGAGCAGGCTCTCTCCCTGCAGATGCGACCGCCTATGGCTTGGGGATCCCGATCGTCCTGACATTTTCCGCACCATCCGAATCCAGCATCCGTCTGCTCGATAACAACCAGCGAACAAACCCGGGAACAGGAACATCATGCTCGAACCACGCGATCGATACACCTACTCCTCGCCGTTTCACCGTGCACCGCTCAAGTTGCCCGATGGCGGGCGTCTGATCGTCTGGCCCATCGTCAATATCGAGGAGTGGAGCATCCAGCGCCCGATGCCGCGCCAGGTTTCATCGCCCCCCGGAGGTCAGACGGGCGCGATTCCGGATATCCCGAACTGGACCTGGCACGAATACGGGATGCGCGTGGGCATCTGGCGCCTGCTGGAGACGTTCGAGATATTCGGGATAAAGCCGACTCTATCGATCAACGCGAAAGTGTGCGAAACACTGCCGCAGGTGGTTGCGCCGCTGAAAAATGCCGGCTGGGAATTCATGGCGCACTGCTACGAGCAGATGTCGATCCATTCGATCAGCGACCAGGCCGCGATGATTCGGCAAACCCAGGATGTCCTCGAAAAATTCACCGGCACCCGGTCGGAAGGATGGCTCGGACCCGGACGTACCCAGAAATTCGACACCCTTGAGCACGTGGCGGCCGCCGGATTCAAGTGGTTCGCCGACTGGGTCATCGACGATCAGCCGATGTGGGTGAAGACGGAGAACGGACCTCTGGTCGCCATGCCGTACGCG
This sequence comes from Bordetella parapertussis, assembly GCA_945869935.1. Taxonomy (GTDB): domain Bacteria; phylum Pseudomonadota; class Gammaproteobacteria; order Burkholderiales; family SG8-39; genus CAMBSA01. The sequence continues at coordinate 3,229 of CAMBSA010000113.1, forward strand.
GTTGAACTGAACGACATACCAGTGATGGTCGGCGGGCAGCACGAATCCGACGCCCTCATGAAACGGACCATCGATGCGTTCGATCAGCTATACGCCGAATCTGCCCATTCCACCAGGGTGATGGCGATCGCGATTCATCCGTACGTCACCGGCGCCGCCCACCGTATTCGCTATCTGCGCGAGACTCTCGAGTACCTCAATCGGCACGCGGGCGTTGTCTACTGGAACGGCGATCAGATCTACCGCTGGTTCGTGTCGCAGACTCCGGCGCCCTGAAGGGTGCACGTGTCGAGGGCAAGTGGTGCCGGATGTCCGAATCGAACGGACGACCTTCCGCTTACAAGGCGGGTGCTCTACCGACTGAGCTAATCCGGCACGTGAACAAATTATAGGGGGCGAGCGCCCCGGAAACACGCTACTTGACCCGACGAAGCGCGGGCCGCCCTCCGGGCGACTTGGGCGGTGCAGGCGAATCAGGCGGTTCTGCATCGGGAACGGCTGCTATGGGTGAAATCGGGACCACCGGCGCGGATGCTTCCGGCGCAGACTCGTCGCTGCCCGGCTTGGCACGTTCGACCTCGAACGACATGCCGTGGCCGTTCTCGCGCGCATAGATCGCGGTTATCGCAGTGACCGGTACATAGAGTTGGCGCGCCGACCCCGAGAAACGTGCCGAGCATTCGATCGCGTCGTTGCCCATGGTCATTTTGCTGGTGGCGAGCGGGCCGAGGTTCAGAACGATCTCGCCATCACGCACATACTCCATCGGCACGCTGGTATTGGCGTCGACCACTACCGATATGTATGGCGTCAGTCCGTTGTCGACGCACCACTCGTAGATCGCGCGGAGCAGGTAAGGCTTGGTGGAGGTCGGCTCGGACATGGGGATGCTCAGTATCGGTCGCCGACAGACAGCGACCGACAACGTCGCGACGATGCGCTACTTGCGCATCACCTTTTCGGACGGCGTAAGTGCCTCGATGAACGCCGGGCGGGAGAACAGCCGCTCGGCGTATTTCATCAGCGGCGCGGCGGACTTGGGCACCGAAATGCCGTAGTAGTCGAGCCGCCAGAGCAGCGGTGCGATCGCGACATCAAGCATCGAGAACTCGTCGCCAAGCATGTATTTCTGCTTCTGGAAGACGGGCGCCAACTCGACCAGCCGGTCGGACACCTGCTGGCGCGAACGATCCTGCTGCTTCTGGTTGCCGCGCTCGAGCGCATCGATCTGCGAAAAGAGCTCGACTTCGAAGTTGAACAGGAATAGCCGCGCACGCGCTCGCATCACCGGGTCCGCCGGCATCAGTTGCGGATGCGGGAATCGCTCGTCGATGTATTCGTTGATGATGTTCGATTCGTACAGGATGAGGTCGCGCTCGACCAGCACCGGCAGCCGGTTGTACGGATTCATCACCGCGATGTCTTCCGGCTTGTTGTACATGTCGACATCGATGATCTGAAAGTCCATGCCCTTTTCGTAAAGCACGATGCGGCAGCGCTGCGAAAAAGGACAGGTGGTTCCCGAGTACAGGTTCATCATGGTGCGTTACCTCTTGCCGTCAGGCGTGAACCGCAGATGAAAAAGGCGCGACGCAGTCGCGCGTCGCGCCTTCCGGTGGCGACGCTTAGTGGACGTCTTTCCAGAATTCTTTTTTCAGCAACCAGGTGAGCAGGATCAGCAGCGCGAGGAAAAACAGCACCACGATGCCGATCTGCTTGCGCGCGAGCTGCGCAGGCTCCCCCATCCACACGAGGAAGTTGACCAGGTCGCGCACGAACACGTTGTACTCGCCCGGAGTCATCGCCCCGGGCGTCTCTACCCGGGTCGTCTTGACGAGGTACTTCTTGGAGGCCCCTTCGCCGGATTCCTCGACCACCGAGAACGACTTCGCCTGCATCAACGCAGCCTCGGCCTGCCCGTGGGTCTTGAACTCCTTGACGTCCAGCACCGACTGGCCCTGCAGCGACCAGAGCACATGCGGCATGCCGACGCGATCGAAGACCATGTTGTTCCAGCCGGTCGCGCTTGCCGGATCACGGTAGAACGTGCGCATGTAGGTGTAGAGCCAGTCCGCACCGCGGGAACGCGCAATCACCGAAAGGTCGGGAGGTGCCGCGCCGAACCATTCCTTTGCATCTTTCCGGGTCATCCCGTTGTTCATCAACTCGCCGACCTTGTCTGCCGTGAACAGCAGGTTGTCCTTGATCTGGGTATCGGTCAGCCCGATGTCGCGCAACCGGTTGTACCGCATCATCGATGCAGAATGGCAACCGAGACAGTAGTTCACGAAATTCCGCGCGCCCGCCTGCAGGCTTGCGACGTCCTTGACCTCGTTCGGTGAGCGGTCCAGACGTACTCCGCCTTCGGAGGCACCTGCCACCGCAGGTACCGCTGCCGCGACCGCAAGGGCGGCAAGCGCCGCCAGTCGCTTGAACTTGATCATTGCGTCACCTTTCCATCCCGAGTTCATGGCCGTGCTCATTCGGTCACCCGATCCGGGACCGGCTTGGTCTTGCCCATCGTCGAATACCAGGGCATCAGCACGAAGAACGAAAAATAGAGCACGGTGCAGAACTGCGAGATGAGGGTGCCCGCGCGGGTGACAGGCTGGACGCCGAAATATCCGAGCACCAGGAACGCGATGATGAATACCGTCAGCGCGAACCGGTACAGCCCTCCTTTGTAGCGGATCGAACGAACCGGGCTCTTATCGAGCCAGGGCAAGAGGAAGAATATGAGTGTGGACGCGCCCATCAGCGCCACGCCCCAGACTTTCGGGTCAATGGTGAAAAACCCGATCAGCAGGATCACGCCTATGACGGCCGAGGCCGCCTTGATCGTCGCTGACCGAACGGTCACCACGATCAGGCCGACCATGCCGATGACGCCGGCGGCGAGCACCCACATGAAGTCTTCGGTGATCGCGCGCAGGATCGAGTAGAACGGCGTGAAGTACCAGACCGGCGCGATGTGCGTGGGCGTCTTCAGCGGGTCGGCCGGGACGAAGTTGTTGTACTCGAGGAAGTAACCGCCCATCTCGGGGGCGAAGAACACCACCAGCGCAAAGAGGAACAGGAACACGCTCGCGCCGAAAAGGTCCTTGACCGTGTAGTAGGGGTGAAACGGGATGCCGTCGAGCGGAATGCCCTTCGCGTCCTTCTTGTCCTTGATCTCGATGCCATCGGGGTTGTTGGACCCGACCTCGTGCAGCGCCATGATGTGCGCCGCGACCAGCCCGCAGATCACCAGC
>CAMBSA010000114.1 GCA_945869935.1 Bordetella parapertussis
GGGTTACATGCATCAGGCTGTCGATAGTCTGCGATAGGTGCCGGTAGATGCTGAACGCAAATTTTTGGTATCAGATGCAAATGACGGTAGATCTGACGGTAGAAATGCTGCTCACTGAAAAAAGTGCTATACGTGACACCGGTTTGCAAGCGCCGTTGATGATCGAGTGGGAGTAGGGGGCGCTTTCTCGACTTGGTGCAAGCCGGTTGGGGCGACCGGATTTATCGATCCCGGCGCGCTCGACTGAACACCTCGCCAAGCTATCGATGAATTCGTCCCCCGGTCGCCTAAAAGGGTGCTATGAAATGGAGCTACGCACCCTTTTGAATCCCCCAAATCACGCCTGCCGAAAAACGCTTCCCTCTGAACGGCAGTCGCATCGAATCTATTTTTCGTTATCGGGAATCTTTTTTTCACCAGACTGCTAACACTGATCGATTGAGTTTCCTATCACTTCTTGCAATGAGATCCGCCTTACACGGGGCCGGACGCTGGGTCAAAATGACCGGCTAGTCGTGTCCGGCAGTGCTTGATCAGTAAAGCACGACAGTCAACGGCCCCGCGCTCGCAGGAGCGAAGTCGTGACGTCCCGACTTATTCTCCATGCAACTTCTGTACTGACCAATCAGGCAAGGCATTTCATGACACTTACTTCCCGCCAGCGGATGTTCGCATGCAGCGCATGGGCGCTGGGGCTGTGCATGGGTGCCAGCGCCCTTGCAAGCGAGCCCGATGCCAAGGCTGATGCGGGCAGCGGCACCGGCGCAGCGGTGGCCGGAGGCGGCAAGGCGGTGTTCTGGTCGCGCAACAACGAGAGGTTCGCGTTGTCTGGCGTTACGGTAGCCACCCCGCAGTGGAACGCAGAGGTCAACGCAGACGACAGCCGCCTCGCCTTTACGGAAGAGGAGCAACAGGAACTCGTGCTGCACCTGCGTGACACCCTGAAGCGGTTAGTCACGCTGCCTGCGGTGCCGCTGCAGGTGGAGCCTGCGGCCGGGGCGGAGCCCGATGCGACCTTGCAGGCCATGGGGGCTGCGCCAGCTGCCCCTCTTGGCCTGCAAGCGCGCATCACGCAAGCCTCTATGCCCAACATCACCCGCAATTTGTTCGTGATGGCCTTGCCCATTCCCATTCCTGGTATTCGCAGCCTCTTGCGCAGTCGGGGCGGCGCAGGCATCGACGTGGCGCTCGTGCGCTCGGGTGAAGCAGACCGCGTCGCGAGCTTTCAGTGCGACTATCAGGTGGGGATGGTCAGCATCCTCGACTCGTATCGTCGCCTGGCCCAGGCAAAGACGGCAATGGAGCGCTGCGCGGACAAACTCGCGTGGTCCGCGTCCGAGGGCCGCCTAGTCGACAGCGCGCCTGTGGTTGCCGCCGCCGAGACGCCCACGCAGACCCCCTGAATGTCCGGGGCAGGCCGCCTGATGCGCTATCCTTTTGCCATCCACGCTCTCGCGATCGCAGCAACCCTGACGCTCATGCCATTCGCACATGCCGGTCTGCCGCTTCTCGAGTTCACGCGTTCGGAAGTCGTCCAGACGTTTCGGGTCATCAACGATGACGTCATGGGGGGCGTATCGACCTCGAGGCGCCACTCGACGAACGATGCCCTGGTGTTCGAAGGGGAGGTGTCGCTCGAGAGAAACGGCGGCTTCGCCTCCATACGTGGCCCGATCAGTTTTCCGGCGGAGTTCGCGGCGCTGATTCTGAAGGTCCGCGGCGACGGGCAGCGCTACAAGGTGACGCTGAAACTTGACGACAGCCCCGGCACAGGCCAGTACCAGGCCGACTTCGTTGCGCATCGAGAATGGCAGACGCTGCGCTTCATGCCGGCAGATTTCACCTTCAGTTTTCGCGGGCGCGCCTCAGCCGCTCCGATCGTTCGGTTCGTTGAGGTGCGGTACTTCGGTCTGCTCATTGCGGACAGGCAACCGGGTGCCTTCAAGGTCGAAGTGAACAGCGTCATGGCCGAGTAGACACTCTGGCACGCCGGCACGCCGGCACGCAGGCGTGCGGGGCGGCAGTGCTGTTATGATTTTCCCCATGGCCTCCGGGAGCACTTCAATGACTGATGAGATAAGCGGGCGCGAGCCCGGCACTATCGATCCCTCGCAACTCCCATTCATGGCGCCTTGCCGGCACCTACCCTCGAATGCGCCCCTGCGCTGGATCAGGCTTGGATGGGGAGATTTCAGGCGCGCCCCGGTGCAAAGCCTTGGATACGGCCTGGTGATCGCGCTTCTTTCCTGGCTGGTCACCGGAATCGGCCTGAAGCTCGGCAGCTATTTCGCGGTGCTGATCCTGTTGTCGGGATTCGTCTTTATCGCGCCGATTCTCGCGCTTGGCCTCTATTCGATCAGCCGGCAGTTGGAGCGCGGCAGGGAGCCTTCGCTGTCGCGGTGCTTCGGTGATCTGCGTCGTACCGTCGGTACCGCAATGGTTTTCGCGCTGGCGCTACTGGTGCTGTTCCTCGTCTGGGCGCGTGCGGGATCGATGGTTCACGTCTTTTTCCCGATGCACGCGCAACCGCACTGGAGTGAATTGGTCGCATTCTTTGCGATCGGTTCCGCCGTCGGCTCGATATTCGCCTCGCTGACCTTCCTGTTCAGCGCTTTTTCGTTGCCGATGATCTGCGATCGTGATGCCGATGCGGTCACGGCGATCGTTACCAGCGTCAACGCTGTTCTCCGCAACAAGTCGGCGATGGCCGTCTGGATACTGTTGATCGTGGCGATCACGGCGGTTGGCTTCGCCACCGCGCTGCTAGGACTCGCGCTGGCGATTCCGCTTCTCGGCCATGCCACCTGGCACGCCTACAAGGACACGATAGACGCCAGCGCCTGGCCCGTGATCGAACCCGCATGAGAGAAACACCGGGCAGCCCCGAAGACAAGGCAGTCGAGGATCTGGACCACGCGTTCATGCAGGAAGCGCTGACGCAGGCCGCGACTGCCGCGTCCAACGGCGAAGTGCCCGTAGGCGCGGTCATTGTTAAAGATGGCGTCATCGTAGGTCGTGGCTGGAATGCACCGATAGGCATGCACGACCCGAGCGCACATGCGGAGATCCGTGCCCTGCGCGACGCGGGCGAACGGTTATCGAACTACCGGCTGGTCGGCTGCGACCTGTACGTGACGCTTGAGCCCTGCGTCATGTGCGCCGGCGCGATCATGCATGCGCGCATCCGGCGCGTCGTGTTCGGCGCGAGCGACCCCAAGACCGGCGCCTGCGGAAGCGTGGTGGACCTGTTCGCCGAACAGCGGCTGAATCATCACACCGAGGTGACCAGGGGCGTTCGCGCGGACGAAGCGGCGAAGCAACTGTCGGGATTTTTCGCGGACAGGCGGCGCTCAGCCAATGCGAATTGAAATTTCGATTTCGCGGCAGGATATTGTTCTGCTGGACGACGCCGGGCGCGGACTGAGCAGCTACCCTGTCTCGACTGCGAAAAACGGGGCAGGGGAGATGAACGGCAGTTTCTGCACACCGCGCGGCGAACACATCGTCCGGGCAAAGATCGGCGGCAGTGCCGCGCTCAACACCATCTTCGTACGCCGCCGTCCAACCGGTGAAATCTGGTCACCGGAACTCGCGGAAAAATTTCCCGGACGTGACTGGATCCTCACCCGGATTCTATGGCTATCGGGCTGCGCGCCCGGCTACAACCGGCTGGGCGATGTGGATACGATGCGCCGCTACATCTACATCCACGGAAGTCCGGACACCGCGACGATGGGCGAACCCGGATCAATCGGCTGCATTCGCATGCACAACCGCGACATCATCGACCTATTCGACATCGTACCGCCGTACACGCCGGTGTTGATTTACGGCTAGTCAATACTGACAATCTGTCGAACAGGCCCAGCATTGGCGCGGCAAAGCGGGCGTTTAACTGACATTTGGCTTTTCCGGAAATAGCTGATTTTTCGGCTCCTGAACGCCTGCATTTCGGGGCTTACCCATCGCCCGGTCGCGGCAAGCCGTCACGCACCGAGGTTCTCGCGCAGCGTCGTCCCCTCATACTCGGTGCGGAAGCGGCCACGTCGCTGCAATTCGGGAACCAGCAGATCGACGATCTGCTGGTGGTCGTGCGGCGTCACGCTCGCGGCCGAGAACATGAAGCCGCCGCGATTGTCGGCCGCATCGAACATTTCCTCCAGAAGATCCGCAACGCGGGCAGGCGGTCCGGCAAAGGTAATGTCGTATTCCGTGACGTCGCGCTTGGCGTGCTCAAAGAAATCACGCCGCGTGATCACGGTGTCATGCCCCACCATCTCGGCGAGCTTGAAAACGAAGCCCGTGGGTGAGGCGCCGGATTTCGTGATCATGTCGTTGAGTTCGCCGGGCGAGAAGCGGTCGGGCAGTTGCGAGAAATCGTACCCGGCCTTGTCGGAGAAGAAGGCACCGACGCCTTCTTCAGGCAGGAGGTCCAGCAGTTGCTCCTTGCGCCGGTCGGCCTCGGCCTGGGTTTCTTCGACGACCACGTTGATCAACGACAGGATGCCGACCTTGGACGGATTGCGGTTCTTCGCGATGAGCGCGGCATCCAGCTTGCGGCGATGGGCCGTGGCGGCCTCCAGCGAATAATTGGCGGCAAAGACAAGGTCCGCGAAATGCGCGGACGCCGCGATCCCGCGCGGCGATGCGCCCGCTTGAATCAGGATGGGCGCGACTTGCGGGGAGGGGACATTGGGCAGCGGTCCCCGGACGCGAAAATGCTTGCCGACATGGTTGATCGGACGGATCTTGGCGGGATCCGCGACGATGCCGGACGTCCGGTCCCATATGAACGCATCGGTGTCGACGCTGGCCCAAAGCGCCTTGCAGACATCGACGAATTCTTCCATGCGCTCATAGCGCTGCCCGTGCGCCATCAGTTCGTCGAAACCGTAATTCGCGGCATCGGAGAAGCGCGTCGACGCCACGACATTGAACGCCATGCGGCCGTTGGTGATGTGGTCGAGCGAATTGAGAAGGCGCGCGACGTAGAACGGGTGCATGAAGGTCGAAGAATAGGTGAGCCCGAAGCCGATATGCTTCGTCGAGCGTCCCATCGCGGCGATATAAGGACTCATGTCGTGTCGCGGCCAGCCGACGCCCCAACGGCCGGCGGCTTCATGCGAACCGCCCCAGGTGCTCGGCAGACCCGTGCCGTCGCCGAAAAAAACCATGTCGAGCTTGCCGCGCTCCGCAATCTTCACGACGTTCTCGAACATTGTGAAATCGGGAAATGTCGCGCCCGGCCACGATCCCGGCTGGTGCCACCGTCCTTCGAGATGCGTCTTGGACAGGTCGAACGCCAGATGCATTTTCGGCTTCATTTCGTGCTTCCTCAGGAAGGTCTGGATTACCGGGCTACGACGTAGATGTCATCGTGATCGTGTCAATCCGTGCTTCTGCCGCACCCGAATAAAACGGGGCGCACCACTGCTGCAGGCAACGAGCGCGCAGCATCCGCCCCGAGGGCAACGGCGGCCGACCCGGGGCTGAACTGGCCCCCGGGGAAGACGGCTCAATCAGCGATTCCTTAGCGTTTGAAGGGACCCAGCTTGGCGCTAGTCACCTGGGAAAACTCGGGCATAACGTGGTCGGCGTAATTCATCTTCTGCTTGATCTCACCGCTCTTGACCAGTTCGTCGATCGTGAAATCCCATGCTTCCTTGCGCAACAGACCGTCGACGCTGAAGTACGCCGACTTCGAGAACGCCATGAGCCCGGTAGCGATTTCATCCCTCGCAACATCGGGGAGGAGCTTCTGGCTGATCTTGATCGCTTCCTCCGGGTTCTGCATCGCCCAACGGGCGCCGCGAATTGTTCCGTTCGCGAAGGCCTGGAGCGCCGCGCGCTTCTGCTGGATGGTGCGCTCCAAGGCAAATTCCGACACGTAGATGAAGTTGGGCAGGTCCTTGGCCGCGTCGCCGATGGTCTGCAATGAATCGTACTTGGCGGTGCGCGCGGCGAACGAGGTGTTGAGCACACCCGCATCGATCTTCTTTGCGATCAGTGCCAGGGTGCGTGCCGCGCTGCCGCCAATCGCGACGAACTGTACTTTGCTAGGGTCACCGCCCGCGGCTTTGATCATCAATAACGGGACCTGGTGCGAGACCGCGCCCGGGCCTGAGATACCCACGCTCTTGCCCTCCAGATCCTTCGCGTTCCGGATGCCTTTTTGCCCGACGAGAAGGAAATCCATCTTCGGGGCGCTTGCGAACACGACCTTCAGCTTGGACCCGGCTTCCATGGCTTTCAGCGGGATGCCCAAACCGGTTGCGGCGATGTCCGCCTCTCCGGCGGTCAGGGCGCGTATCGCCGTGGCGTCGCCGTTGTAGGCGGTGAGTTGCACCTCGATGCCCTCGGCTTTGTAGAACCCGTTTTCCTGCGCGAAGTAGTAGGTCTGCAGCGTCAGGTCGGGCGGGGAGGTGCCGATCGCCGCCGAAATCTTGCCCAGTTGCGCCTGTGCATTTCCCGCAAGGAA
>CAMBSA010000115.1 GCA_945869935.1 Bordetella parapertussis
GGACATTATTTCGGGCTCATTCCCGGAAAAGCCGGCTGAGACCTCAACACGGCAGCTACCTGGATTGGACTTCGATCCGGCGACTTGGTTGCCATGGTCACGGTAAAAAAGAAACGCCGCACATTGTGCGGCGTTTCTCCTTGCCCGTCCGGGCTGATCGGGACGGACGGCCGATCAGAGCCAGTACACCAGCACGAACAGCAGCAGCCAGACCACGTCAACGAAGTGCCAGTACCAGGCGGCGGCTTCGAACGCGAAATGATGATCCGGCTTGAAATGGCCGGACATGCAGCGGAATAGCATGACCGTCAGCATGATCGCGCCAACCGTCACGTGGAAGCCGTGAAAGCCGGTGAGCATGTAGAAGGTCGAGCCGTACACGCCGGTGCTGAGTTTGAGGTTCAGCTCGGAGTAGGCGTGGGCGTATTCGTAGGCCTGCAGCCCGAGGAACACAACGCCGAGGGCGATGGTCAGAAACAGCCACAGGTTGAGCTGGCCGCGCTTGTTCTCCGTGAGGCCGTGGTGCGCGATCGTCAAGGTCACGCCCGAGGTCAGGAGCAAAAGCGTGTTGATCGCGGGAATGCCCCACGCTGATACCGGAGTGAACGGATCCACGATGCTGGACGGACCGACCGTCGGCCAGGCGGCCGAGAAATCGGGCCAGAGCAATTTCTGCTCAAGCGATCCGAGGTCCGGAATCGACAGATTCCGCGCATAGAACAGCGCGCCGAAGAAAGCTGCGAAGAACATCACCTCGGAGAAGATGAACCAGCTCATTCCCCAGCGGAAGGACGTGTCCTCCCAGCTCTTGTATTTGCCGTGTTCGGACTCGCCGATGACCGCACCGAACCAGCGGAACATCATCAGGATGAGCGTTGCAAAGCCGAGCAGGACCACCCACGCTCCGGCGCCTGCTCCGTTAAACCAGGCCACCGCGCCGGAGGCCATGAGCAGCAATGCAAACGACCCGTAGATCATGTAGGCCGACGGCTGCGGCACGAAATAGTGGGTATGCGCGCCTGCTTGATTCATCGTTGTTCTCCCTGCCCCTGAAATTTCGAAAATCGCACGGTTCTGTAAAAAAGGTTCTGGCTCAGCCTGCTGCGTGTTTGATGACGTAACGCACCACCAGCAGGATGGTTGTGACGAACAGCGCTGCCCCGATTATTCCCGCGACGATGACCTGCACGGGTTTGAGGTTCACGACATCGGACTCGAGCGCGCTCTTGCGGCGGATGCCGAGGAACGACCAGAACACCGCCTTCGCGACTGCGAAAAGAGATGCCTGCCTGCGCTTGTCTGCCAAGACGCTCACCCCGGCTTTCTCTGCGTGCCGTTGACTTCAAAGAAGGTGTAGGACAGGGTGATCGTGCCGACATCGGACGGAATATCCGGATCGATGACGAAAACCACCGGCATGCGCCTGACTTCACCCGGTCCGAGCGTCTGCTGCTGAAAGCAGAAGCATTCGAGTTTCTTGAAATATTGTGCGGCACCGGCCGGGCTGTAGCTCGGCACGGCCTGACCGGTTACCGGCCGATCAAGCGTGTTCTTCACTTCGTACACGACCTGGGTGACCGCGCCGGGATGAACCGTCACCCGCGGCTCGAGCGGACGAAAGGTCCAGGCGAGCCTCTGGACGTTGGAGTCGAACTCCACGCCCACCGAGCGCGACATGTCCACCTGGGTGTTCTTCGCCGGTGCCGCGTCCGCCTTGAACACGTTGCGAATGCCGGTGACCTCGCAGATCTGCTCGTAGAACGGCACCAGGGCGAATCCGAATCCGAACATCCCAAGCGCCACGACGAGAAGTTTTCTCAGCAGGTTGCGGTTGGCCCGCGCGAGGCCTGGCTGGGCGATGGCGCTCATTTGAACAGCAGGTACTTGACCAGGATCCCGACGAAAAACGCGGCCGCCACCGAAAGCAGAATCAGCGCGGTGCGAAGATTGTTCGGTGTGGCGGTCGGGTTGTTCATGACGGTGTCTCTTGCCGGATTACTTGACGATCGGCTGTTCTTCGAAGCTGTGATACGGCGCGGGCGAGGGGAGATGGGTCCACTCGAGGGTGTCCGCGCCTTCCCACGGATTCGCCGGCGCCTTCTCTCCGCCCTTTATGCACTTCAGAATGACCGCGAGGAAGATCAGTTGCGACAGGCCGAATCCGAATGCGCCGATGGTGGCGAGCATGTTGAAGTCAGTGAACTGCGGCGCGTAGTCGGGAATCCGGCGCGGCATGCCCGCGAGGCCAAGGAAGTGCATCGGGAAGAAGGTGATGTTGAAGAAAATCATGGAAAGCCAGAAGTGCCACTTGCCGAGGGTCTCGTTGTACATGTGGCCGGTCCATTTCGGGATCCAGAAGTAGGTGCCCGAGAACAGCGCGAACAGGGAGCCGGCGACCAGTACGTAATGGAAGTGCGCGACCACGTAATAGGTGTCCTGGATCTGGTAGTCGATCGGCGCGATCGCGCAGATCAGACCGGTGAAGCCGCCCATCGAGAACACGAACAGGAACCCGACCGAGAACAGCATCGGCGTCTCGAAGGTCATCGAGCCCTTCCACATCGTGGCGACCCAGTTGAACACCTTCACCCCGGTGGGCACCGCGATCAGCACCGTTGCGTACATGAAGAACAACTGGCCCGCGACCGGCATGCCGACGGTGAACATGTGGTGCGCCCAGACGATGAACGACAGGATCGCGATCGACGAGGTCGCGTACACCATCGACGCGTAGCCGAACAGAGGCTTGCGCGCGAACGCCGGGATCACCTGCGAGACGATGCCGAAGGCCGGCAGAATCATGATGTAGACCTCGGGGTGGCCGAAGAACCAGAAGATATGCTGGAACATCACCGGGTCACCGCCGCCCGCCGCGTTGAAGAACGAGGTGCCGAAGTGGCGGTCGGTCAGGAGCATTGTGATCGCGCCGGCAAGCACCGGCATCACCGCGATCAGCAGGTAGGCGGTGATCAGCCAGGTCCACACGAACAGCGGCATCTTCATCAGGGTCATGCCGGGGGCGCGCATGTTGAGGATGGTGGTGACGATGTTGATAGAGCCCATGATCGAGGAGGCGCCCATGATGTGCAGCGCGAAGATGCCGAGGTCCATGCCCGGGCCCATCTGGGTGGAGAGCGGGGCGTAGATCGTCCAGCCACCGGAGGGGGCACCGCCGGGCACGAAGAACGAGGACACCAGAAGGATCGCCGCCGGTGGAAGCAGCCAGAAGCTCCAGTTGTTCATGCGGGCGAAGGCCATGTCGGGGGCGCCGATCATCATCGGGATCTGCCAGTTCGCGAATCCGACGAAGGCCGGCATGATCGCGCCGAACACCATGATCAGTCCGTGCATGGTGGTGAGCGAGTTGAAGAACTCCGGCCGCCAGAACTGCATGCCGGGCTGGAACAGTTCAACCCGGATGCCGAGCGCGAGTGTTCCGCCGGTAAGCAGCATGATGAAGCTGAACCACAGGTACATCGTTCCGATGTCCTTGTGGTTGGTCGTCGTGACCCAGCGCATGATCCCGGTGGGGTGATGCGCGTGATCGTCGTGATGCCCGTGGTTGTCGAGGACGGCGCTCATTCGTGGCTCCTGATTTCTGTTCTGCTGGATTTCTTGGTACCGGTCCGGGGATGCGCTGCGCGGCTTACTTGCGCGCTGCCTTGACGTCGGACGGCTGGATTACTTCGCCCGACTTGTTGCCCCAGTTGTTCCGAGAGAAGGTGATCACGGCGGCGATGTCGGTGTCGGACAACTGCTTGCCGAAGGCCGCCATCGCAGTGTTCGGCTTGCCATTGAGCAAGAGGGCAATCTGGTCCGCCTTGGGGCCTGCAATCATCTTGGATCCGTCCAGCGCGGGAAACGCACCCTTGACACCTTGCCCTGTCGCCTGGTGGCAGGCGACGCAGTTCGCGGCATATACCTTCTCGCCGCGGGCCTTCATGTCGGCGAGTTCCCAGGTCTTGTTCGGATCATCTGCCGCGGCGGCCATTTTCTTTTTCTGATCGCCCACCCAGGCGGCGTACTTTTCGGCCGAAAGAACATTGACGACGATCGGCATGAACCCGTGTTGCTTGCCGCAGAGTTCTGCGCACTGGCCGCGGTAGGTACCTTCGGTCTCGGCCTTGAACCAGGCGTCGCGTACAAAGCCCGGAATCGCATCCTGTTTGACGCCGAACGCTGGGACCCACCAGGCGTGAATGACGTCGTTGGCGGTGATGAGAATGCGCACCTTCTTGCCGACCGGAACGACCAGCGGATTGTCCACCTCGAGCAGGTAGTTCTCGCCTTTTTTCTCGTTGCTGTAGATCTGATCAAACGGAGTTGAAAGATTGGAGAGGAAGGAAATGCCCTCGCCCTCGCCCTTCAGGTAGTCGTATCCCCACTTCCACTGATATCCGGTGGCCTTGATGGTGATTTCGGGGTTGGTCGTGTCCTTCATCGCAAGCAGGGTCTTCGTTGCCGGCCACGCCATTCCGAGGAGGATGATTGCCGGGATGATCGTCCAGACGATTTCCACCGTGGTGTTCTCATGGAACTGCGCGGCCTTGTGCCCGACCGATTTGCGATGTTTGAACACGGAGTAGAACATCACCGAGAACACCAGCACGAACACAACAAGGCAGATCCACATCATCAGCGTGTGCAGTTCGTAGATGTCCGCTGCGACTTTTGTCGCCGGGTGCTGAAGATTGTATTTTGCCGGCGCGGCGGCACCCTGGGCGAACGCCACACCCGATGCCGTCAACGCAGTGATGAACGCGGCCGTCTTTGCGCCGGCCGTTCCGGAAAGCGAACGAATCGCTCCTTTCACCGCATTTGTGTCGATTCTTGTGTTGCTCATCGTATCCCTGTGCCCTTTCAGAATTCTCGTAATTCTTCTCACGCCGCTGCCGCGAGTTTGCAGTGACGCTCTACATTCCGCGTCTTGATGCGGGCCGCGAGTCCGCGCCCCCGTCATCACTTCGGCGTGGCGCAAACGGGCGCCACGATCACAAATCCAGAACTTACCTCGTGCCCGCGCAACAGCGCCCTGCTTCCCATGCGTCCGGCAGGCGAAATCGAGCAATTGGACTTGAGCGTAAGTGTGAAATCCGGTGACGATGCCGTGTGCACGACGAGAGCCCGATTACGCACGCTCTCCATGGCTTTAGATCCCTGGAAATCAGTCCCTGCAAGCGCACCGCATTCGATGACGGAAAACCTGAAAAACCCCTGCTAAATTAGCACAGTACCCATTGCGCGAGCAAGGTTCCTAGCAGGGAAATCACCGCGCGGCGCGCGTCTTTGCACTCATGTCGAAGCGTATCGGCGCGCGTCCGTCGGGCAGTCGTTGCGAGGCGTGGCGCGGTTCGCCTTTCCATGCGTGACCAAAAATCAGTTCGATCGTCGCGGGCAGGTGGTCGTTGCGCCGCATTGCCTCATAGGCTTGCTTGAAGCGTGCCCAGGCCTCGGGCGTCAGCAGTCCGCGTCGCCTGTCTGCGGCTACATTGGTCTCGCCGGTTGAGCGCAGGTCGCGAATGAGTCCTTCGACATCCGCATACGTGAGCGTTAGCGCCTGCATGTCGACCACGGGGGTTGCGAATCCGCTTGCGGCCATCATGTCGCCGAGGTCGTGCATGTCGACGAATCGCATCGTGTGCGAATAAGAATCGATTCCAACGAACGCCTCGCGAAGTTCGCGCAGCGTGTCCGGGCCGTAGCTAGAAAACATCAAAAGCCCGCCGGGTTCGAGTACCCGCGCGAATTCGGTGAAGGCAGCGGCCGGGTCGCGCACCCACGCGAGTGCGAGGTTGGACCAGATCATCGAAGCGCTGGATACGGCGAACGGAAGCTGCTCCATGTCGGCGCAACAGGTTGACCGCAGGCTTGCGCCCGTGGCCCGGCCGACCCAGCGCTTTAGCAGGGCGCCGATTCCTCCGTCTCGTCCCGAACCTTCAAGCAAGGGCAGGCACGAATCGATGCCGATGATCCCGGTCGACGGGTAGCGCGAGGTCAAGAGTTCCATGCTCGCACCGCGGCCGCAGCCCAGGTCGAGAATGCGTTTGGGCGTGAACTTCAGATAGTCGAGCCGATCGGCCATGCGGCTTTCCGCTTCGCGGGCGAGGAAATCCCCTTTCGCGACGCTTGCTGCTGCCCGCGCGAACATTCGTCTTGCCGCGCGGGTGTCGATTCCCGGGGGCTGATTCATCGCCCCACCGTCTGGCATGGGGAGGATCGTCCCGCCGAATGAGCCGCGACGTCGTCCGATACGGTTCGCTGTGCGTTGATCGCATGCAGGCGTCTTCCATGGCGCCGGGCAGGGCGAGCGGGCGCAGGTCGGGCGGCGATGGTGCGATAGGGGAGGGGCTGCATGACGCGGCGGATCATCAGAGGGCGGGGTGTGCATGTCAACCGGTGATTTCGATTCGGATGCGTGGATTCGTTCCGGCAGTCGTTCCGATAGCGGGATTCTCGGTCGATGC
>CAMBSA010000116.1 GCA_945869935.1 Bordetella parapertussis
ATGCGGATTTTTTCATCGTCACCGACAAGTCGGTGTTCGAGGCGTTGGATCTCGTACGAGTGGAATTCCAGTAGCCTGGGCATACGTCTTCACGCTGTCATTGCGAGAAGCGAAGCGACGAAGCAATCCCTGCATCAGTCACCCGCGAGATTGCTTCGCTTCGCTCGAACGAGCATGAGATTGCGTCGCTTCGCTCGCAATGACACCGGAACTATAAATTTGAAATGTCAGGATATCCCCCGGAAACCCGCGCGGATGCTGGGGGTTTCGCGCAGATTGTCAGGATAGGCTGTTGCCCGGACGACCCCGGCGCACGCCAATCAAGGTTCGAATCGCAGGTTCCGGTCGCGCACCAGCCGGGTCCACTTCGCGACTTCCGCGGCCACCGTCTGGCCGAGCAGTTCGGGCGGGCCGCCGCCCGGCTCGGCGCCCAACGCGGCAAGGCGCTCGCGGATGTCAGGCGCAACTAGCGCGCGGTTGATCTCCTCGTTCAGGCGCATCACCACTGGCCGCGGCGTCGCGGCCGGCGCGAAGATGCCGAAGAAGGTGCCGGCGTCGAATCCGGTGACGCCGACTTCATTCAGCGTCGGTGAATCCGGCGCGAGCGAGGAACGCCGCAGTGCGCCGACGCCAAGCAGCCGCAACTTGCCGCTTTTGATATGCGGGCCGGAGGTGGTGAACACATCGAACATGATCTGCACCTGCCCGGCGAGCAGGTCCGCCAGCGCCGGCGCGCCGCCCTTGTAGGGCACATGCACGATGTCCGCGCCGGTGATCGCGCGAAACAGTTCGGTGGCGAGATGGTTGGAGCTGCCTGCGCCGTAGGAACCGTAGTTGAGCTTGGCCGGCTGCGCACGCGCGAACGCAAGCAGTTCCGCCACCGAGTTCGCCGGCACCGACGGGTGCACGACGAGGATGTAGGGCGTGCTGCCCACCAGCGCCACCGGCGCGTAGTCACGCACCGGATCGTAGGGCAGGGTCTTCTGCACCGCGGGGTTGGTGCCGTGGGTGCTCGCGGTGCCCATCAGCAGCAGGTAGCCGTCGGGCGTCGCTCGTGCGACCGCTTCGGAACCGATGCTGCCCGCGCCGCCCGCGCGGTTCTCCACCACCACCGGCTGGCGCAGAGGCTCGGCGATTTTCTGCGCGACGGTGCGCGCCACTGCATCGACTGTGCCGCCCGCGGGAAACGGCACCACGAGGCGCACCGCGCGCTCGGGCCAGGCCTGCGCCGAGGCAAGCGGGGGCACAAGCAACGCGGCAAGCGCACACGCGAGCAATACCGGCAGACGATGCGCATGAGGCCGTGTAAGGTGTCGATTCATTGGTTTCAATCCGTCAAAATCACACTTCAAACCTGAACTTTCATAAACAATCATACGCAATGATCAATGACGGCATAGGCGTGGCGCTGCTGCGCGTCGAGGACGAACGCTTCCTGCTCGGGCGCGGGCGTTTTGTCGCGGACACGAACTTCTCCCGCGAGGCGCATCTTGCGCTGGTGCGCTCGCCGCATGCGCATGCGCGGATCGCATCGATCAACGTCTCGGCCGCCCTCGCCCTGCCCGGCGTGATCGCGGTCTTCACCGGCGCCGACATGGCCGCCGACGGCATCGGCCCGATGCGCGCGCTCTGGCAGGTGGTGGGCGACGAGGGCCCGATGCGCGAACCCGCGCGCTGGGCGCTGGCACGCGGTGCCGTGCGGCATGTGGGCGAACCGGTCGCGGCGGTGATCGCGGAAACACGCAATGCCGCGTTCGATGCGGCCGAAGCGGTGGAGGTCACCTGGGACGCGCTGCCCGCGGTGGTGTCGGCCACCGACGCCCTCGCGCCAGATGCACCGCAATTGCATGCGGAGATACCCGGCAACGTCTGCCTGCGGTTCTCCCGCGGCAATGCGGACGCGGTGGCGCGCGCCTTCGAGCAGGCGCATCGCGTGGTGTCGCTCGAGCTCGCGAACAACCGCCTGTCAGGTTGCGCAATCGAACCGCGCGCAGTGGCCGCGATTTCCGCGGGCGAGGAATTCACGCTGTATTCGTCCACGCAGGTGCCGCACCACATCCGGCGACTGGTGACCGAACAGCTCGGCCTGCCCGAGTCGGCATTGCGCGTGATCTCGCCCGATGTGGGCGGCGGATTCGGCTACAAGGGCAAGCACTACCCGGAGGAGACGATCGTCGCCTGGTGCGCGCGGCGCATAGGCCGGCCGGTGAAGTGGGTGGCAAGCCGCAGCGAATCCTTCCTCTCGGACAACCAGGCACGCGATCACGCGACGCAGGCCTCGCTCGCGGTGGACCGTGACGGCCGTTTTCTCGCGTTGCGCGTGGAAACGGTGGCGAATCTCGGCGCCTATGTCTCCACCGTCGGCGCAGCGATACCGACCGCGATCTACACCGGGCTGCTCGCGGGCGTGTATCGGACACCGGCGATCCGTGTGGAAGTCACCGGCGTCTTCACCAACACGCTGCCGACCGATGCGTATCGCGGTGCGGGCCGGCCGGAGGCCTGCTATGTGCTCGAACGCCTCGCCGACGCCGCGGCGCGTGCGCTCGGCATCGACCGCGCGGAAATTCGCAGGCGCAACCTGATACCTCGCGAGGCGATGCCCTACGCGACGCCGCTCGGGCCGGTGTACGACTGCGGCGATTTCCCGCGGCTGTTCGAGCGTGCGCTGGTCGCATCCGACTATGCAGGCTTCGAAGCGCGGCGCGAACTCGCTGCACGCCGAGGCCTTCTGCGCGGCATCGGCATCGCCTGCTATATCGAATCCTCGGGGGTCGCGCCCTCGAAGATGGCCGGGGCACTCGGCGCACGCGCCGGCTTTTTCGAATCGGCGGATGTGCGTCTCGACGCCTCGGGCGGTGTCACCGCACTGCTCGGCACGCACAACCACGGACAGGGCCATGCGACGAGCTTCGCGCAGATCCTGTCATCACGGCTCGGCGTGCCGGTGCCGAAGATCCGCATCGTCGAAGGCGACACCGCCGCGGTGCCCTACGGGACCGGCACCTTCGGGTCGCGTTCGATCGCGGTCGGCGGCTCGGCGCTCGCGCTTGCCACCGACAAGATCATCGCCAAGGGAAAACGCATCGCCGCGCATCTGCTGGAGGCGGCAGAAGAAGACATCGTGTTCGATTCGGGCGAATTTCGCGTCGCCGGCACCGATCGAATGCTGGGCATCGCGCAGATCGCCCACGCCGCCAACGTGCCGCATGCGCTGCCGCTCGATCGCATCGAACCCGGGCTGCAGGAGAGCGCTTTCTACGATCCGAAGGCCTTTGCGTATTCGAACGGGACCCACGTCTGCGAGGTTGAGATCGATCCCGCAACCGGCGTGACGCGTGTCGTCGGTTATTGGGTGGTCGACGATGTGGGCACGGTGATCAACCCGGTGATCGTCGAGGGTCAGGTGCACGGTGGCCTCGCACAGGGCATAGGCCAGGCGTTGCTCGAAGCCAGCGTCTACGAACCGGAGACCGGGCAACTGCTCTCGGCATCCTTCCAGGACTACGCGCTGCCGCGCGCCGACATGCTGCCGATGTTCGTCTCGGAGACCGACGAGTCGCAGCCCTGCACCCACAACCCGCTCGGCGCCAAGGGTGCGGGCGAATCGGGAACCATAGGCGCACCGGCGGCAGTCACCGGCGCGGTGCTCGATGCGCTCGCGCCTCTGGGCGTCAAGGACATCGCGATGCCGCTCACCCCGCAGACCGTCTGGCGAGCTATGCGGTCTGCGAAGACGGATTCACCGTAACGTCGCGGCAGACGAGGATGAAGGTCCGGGCACGCAGGTCGCGGTCGACGATCGGGTTCGCCTGGCAGTCGATATCGCGCACGTCGCCGTCGCTGCGCCGCACCCGAAACAACACCCGCACGCCGACGCGTTCTTCCGCCATGCGCTGCAAGGCACGGCGCACCGGGGCGCGATCCGGCTCGACGACAAAGCCGGTCCAGTCCGCCTCCGGCACCGCGGCTTCTTTTCCGAAATAGGTCGCATGGCCCGGACTGATATAGCGGACCTTGCCGCTGATGTCGACCGCCGCCACCAGGTCGCCCGCATGCTCGGCGATGAACTGGAACTGCTCCTGGCTCTTGCGCAGCGCTTCGCGAACATCGATCAGGCGACGGTTCTGCGTGCGCAGGATGAGGCCGATCCAGCTGGTGTAGCCCACGATGCCGAGCATGCTCAGGCCCGTGACCACCGGACCGGTATCGGCGCGGATGTCGACCCCGATCAAGCCACCCCAGGCGACTGCCGCGCCGACGAATACCCCCATGCGCACGAACAACCCTCCCATGCCGCCGGTCGCCACCGCGTTCAGCGCCACCGCGGTCATCAGCCCGCACACCGGCCAGAGCGCGAAGCGGATGTGCGCCGCCCAGATGCCGAGCATCAGTGCATCGAACAGGAGGTTCCGGTATTCCGCCTCCTTGGAATCGGTCGCCATCCGCGCATGCAGGTAGGCGAGATGCGGATACACGATGAACTGCAGCAGGCCGAAGAACATGACCCAGCCGCTCAGGTTGCGCTCGGCGAAGATCGCCCCGAGGACAAGAAAGGCGTAGCCGAACGATATCGTCCGCGGCGCGTAACTCACCTTCGCGAAGCGATGGGCCGGCGGCAGGTTCAGGTCCAAGGGGAATGTTCCGGATTCATTTCTACTGGTTCAGTTTCACGCCGACGGCACGGACCATCTCCCCCCAGCGCGAAAATTCGCTGCGATGAAAACGATTGAATTCCTCCACGTTCATCACCAGCGGTTCGTAGCCCGCGCCGCGCAGGCGCTCGACCACCCCCGCATTGCGCAGGGCCCGGTTGATCTCGCCGTTCAGCTTGTCCACGATCTCGCGCGGCGTCGCCGCCGGCGCGTAATAGGCAAACCAGGAGTCCGCGTTCAGGTAGTCGAAGCCCGCCTCCTTCAGCGTGGGCACGTTCGGGATGCGCGATATGCGGCCCTCGCCGCCGATCGCGAGCGCGCGCAACTTGCCCGATTCGATGAATTGCGACACCGCGGCGTAGGTGGCGGTCATGAAATCCACCTGCCCGCCGAGCAGGTCGGTCACCGCGGGATTGGCGCCCCGGTAGGGCACATGCACCGCATCCATGGTGTTCTTGATCCGCAGCATCTCGCTGATCAGGTGAGAAGCGGAACCCGCGCTTGACGACGCGAACGAAAGCTTCTTCCCGCCCTGCCCGAGACTCACCAGTTCGCGGATGGTTTTCGCCGGCGAGTTCGCAGGCACCACGATCACATGACGCGAGGTGGCGACCATCGCGACCGGCTGAAAATCGCGCAGAAGATCGAAGGGCACCTTGTCGAACAGCGCTGCGTTCGCCGAATGCGTCTGGTTGTTGCCGAGGATCAGCGTGTAGCCATCGGGAGCGGCCTTGGCGGCGAAGTCGGTGCCTATCAGTCCGCCGGCGCCGCTGCGGTTGTCGACGATGATCGTCTGGCCCCAGGCCTCGGTGAGCTTTTCACCCACGGTGCGCGCGAGCACGTCAGTGGTGCCGCCCGCGGGATAGGGCACGATCACGCGGATCGGCCGGTTGGGATAGCCCGGGCTTTGCGCAAAAGCGCATGCCGCAAAGATCAGGGCGAGGCTTGCGGCGGCAAATCGAAGGAAGAAAGCGGTCATTCGCATGTGATATTTGAAGGAAAGTGACCCATCCTAGGAGTCGCCCTTCCACCTGTCAAAGATGAAACAGGGAAAGTGCGATCTTTTTCCTGAATGTCAAAAATGAACATCGGGATGCGTTTGACGCCACCGCGGGTTTCGGACCTAATCCGGCCCTGATTGGTTTCGACACAAAGGAGATTTTCATGGGTGACGAGTACAAGAAAATCCGGCTGGCGGCAGTGCAGGCCGCGCCGGTCTTTCTCAACCGCGAGGCGAGCGTCGCCAAGGCCTGCGCGCTGATCCGCGAGGCGGGCGCCAACGGTGCCGACATGATCGGATTTCCAGAGGGCTTCATCCCGACGCACCCCGGCTGGTTCAACTTCATCCCCGATGTCGGCGACCGCGCTCTATTGATGTCGCGCGAACTGTTCAAGAATGCGGTGGAGGTGCCCAGCCCCGCCACCGACGAACTTGGCCGCGCCTGCCGCGAGGCCAATATCGTCGCGGTGGTGGGCATCAACGAGAAGGTCTCTCGCACCACCGGGACGATGTACAACACCCAGCTTTTCATCGACCGCAACGGGGAAATCCTCGGCAAGCACCAGAAGATGGTGCCCACCAACGGCGAGCGCCTTGTGCACACCGGCGGGCACGGCAGCACGATGCGCGCCTACCACACGCATTTCGGCGCGATCAGCGGCATGCTCTGCGGCGAGAACTCCAACCCGCTCGCCACCTTCGCGCTCTCGGTGTACTACCCGGTGGTGCATGTGGCCGCCTGGCCGGC
>CAMBSA010000117.1 GCA_945869935.1 Bordetella parapertussis
GTTACCCCTCCCACCCCGGCAAAGCCCGCATCGAGCGGGCTTTGTTTCGTGTCTGTGGTGCCATTCTTGGCGGTCTTGGCTGCTAGGCGGTTACACATCTGCCGCTATCCGTCGAGACCGCCCGCCAGAACCTCGGCCACATGCAGCACCTGCGTCTTCATGTCGCCGTCCTTGCGCAGTCGGCCTTCAATGTTGAGCATGCAGCCGAGATCGCCGAGCACCACCGCACTGGCACCGCTCGCCTTGACCGAAGCACACTTGTTCGCCGCCATCTGCGAGGAAATCTCGCCGTACTTGATCGCGAAGGTTCCGCCGAATCCGCAGCAGGTCTCGCAGTCGCGCATCTCCTCCAGCGTCACGCCGGGCATCGTCGAGAGCAAGGCGCGCGGTTGCGCCTTCACACCGAGTTCGCGCAGGCCGGAGCAGGCGTCGTGATAGGTGACCATTCCCTGGTAGTCCCCGGGAACGTTCGTAACCTTCAACACGTTCACAAGAAAGTCCGTGAGTTCGAAGGCCTTCGCGCACAGCCGCTCGATGCGCACCGTCATCGCCGCCTCACCCTTGAACAGGTCCGGATAGTGCGTCCGGATCATGCCGGCGCAGGAACCCGAGGGGGCGACGAGATAGTCGCAGGTTTCGAACTCCTCCAGCACCTTTTGCGCGAGCGCACGTGCGGCCGTGCGGTCGCCCGAGTTCCAGCCGGGTTGGCCGCAACAGGTCTGGGAGGCCGGTACCACCACCTCGCAGCCCGCCGATTCGAGCAGCTTGAGCGCCGCGAACCCGACCGAGGGCCGCATCAGGTCGACCAGACAGGTAACAAAGAGTCCGACACGCATCGGAGAAGCCCCGGAAACCGAAACAGGTGGGTGGAAATTCGGCGAAAGGATGGTAGCACAGCACTTTTCACACATCGGCTGGAGGGCGGAATGCGCTTGAGCAACATCCGGTCAGCGTTTGCGCACCGCCTTGGGGCCGTTCCGGATCGTGGGTTAGAATTGCACCAAGCAATATCTGGCAGACCATCGTGGCCGAAGCGGAATCCAAGAATTCGATCCAGGTCATAGAGCGCATGTCGCACCTGCTCGAGGTGCTCGCGCAACACCCGCAGCCGGTGAGCCTGAAGCTGCTCGCGCAAGGAGCGAGCCTGCACCCGTCCACCGCTCACCGCATCCTCAATGCGCTGGTGAACGGCCGCATCGTCGAGCGTGTCGACCAGGGCAGCTATCGCCTCGGCATCCGCCTGCTCGAACTCGGCAACCTCGTGAAGGCGCGCATCAGCGTGCGCGAACACGCCCTGCCCTTCATGCGCGAACTCCACGCCGCCACCGGCGAGGCGGTGAACCTCTCGGTGCGCCGGGACGACGAAATCGTCTATGTCGAACGCACCTCCAGCGGCCGCGCGATGATGCGGGTGGTCAATATCGTCGGCGCACGCGCGCCGCTGCACATCACGGCCGTCGGCAAGCTGTTTCTCTCCGAGGAGGGCCCGGGCGGCCTGCGCGCCTACGCCGAACGGACGAAGCTGCCCGCCTACACCCGTGCCTCGATCACATCGAACTCCGCGCTCGAGCGCGAGATCGAAAAGGTCCGCAAGCAGGGCTTCGCGGTGGACGCGGAAGAAGCCGAAATCGGCGTGCGCTGCATTGGCGCCGGCGTGCGCGACGACACCGGCGCGATGGTCGCGGGGCTGTCGGTTTCGGCGCCCGCCGAACGCATGAAGCCCGCCTGGTCGTCACTGGTGAAGGACACCGCCGCCAAAATCTCCCGGGCGATCGGTTTCCTCGAGTAAGGGCGCCGACACACCCGGCGGTCGGCGGTGCCCTGCTGGATTGCGTCGCTTCGCTCGCCTTACTGGATTGCGTCGCTTTGCTCGCAATGACGCTCGGTCGGCGTGACTCTATTTCTTCAGCTGCCGCGCGAACCAGGGTGCCACCACCTCGCGCATGATGCGCAGGTCCGACCACTCCTTGTTGCGGCCGATGTGCCCGCCTTCCGGATTGACCCAGGCGTCCTTGGGTGAGCCGCTGCGAAGCAGCAGGTAGAGGTCGTCGATCGGCACCTGGCTGTCGCGTTCGCCGTTGACCAGCAGCATCGGCGGTGTCGGCTTGCCAAGCAGGCCGGCCGCCTTGAGCGACATCTTCGGGCCGTAGGCGAGGAAATCCTCGAGTTCGGTCAGGCCGTACACCCCGGCCCGCGCCGGAAAGAGGTCAAACAAGTACTCGCGCGTGCCGAGCGCCTTGATCTGCCACTCGCGCGAAAAATACATGTCCACCGGACCCGCCCAGTAGGTGACGGCGCGCAGGCGGTCTTTCTCGGTGAAGGCCATTCGCGCCGCCCAGTAACCGCCCCAGGACACGCCCTGAAAACCGATGCGCTTCGGATCGATATCCTTGCGCGTGAGCAGGTAGTCGATCAGGCGTGAATAGATCCGGCCCGAATCCGGCTCTATCCTGATCGGTGACTCGCCGGTTCCCGGCATGTCGAGCGCGAGGTAGCCCAGACCCGCCGCCTGATAGATCGGTCCGTACTGCTCGACCACGAACTCCTTGTAGCTGTCGAGGCCGCCCAGGCTCATCACCACCGGCGCGGGACGTGCACCCGCCGGCAACTGCAGGTAGCCGGTGATCTCCTTGCCCTCGAACGGCATGCGGATCACCTCGATTTTCGGTTGCGCGAGCGAGGCATAGGCGAGGAAGGCCCCGATCGCGTGACCGTGCGCTTGCTTCTTGCCCGGACTGTTCTGCGTCGGCCAGGCACCGAAGCCGAAATAGCGCCAGGCCGCGAGGTAGGCTTCGCGCGCCCTTTCGCGCGCGTGGCGGTCATTTTTCTTCTCGAGCGCACGGCCTTCGTCAAGATACTTCTCGCCGGTCTGTGACCAGGAATGCGCCCACTCGTCGCGGTCGAGCGAATTGATCCGCCCGAGGATCTCGGCGACATCCTTCGCGTTCATCCCGGTGAGCGGATACGCCTGCCGGTTCACACGTTCCTGCACCGCCTCCTTGAGTTCCGGCCAGGTTCTCGCAGGGGCGATTTGCGCAATTGCGGATGCCGTCAACAGCACTCCCGCGAACGCAGACACCGTCCTGCCCAGCCAGGGTCGTGTAACACCGTTCGGAATCATTGCCACTCCTCCTTTTGGGACGCCGCGACGAATTGTCACGGCCGGCATACGGTTGCTATTCGACACCCTCGAGCGCGAACCAGGGGAACACGCGGTTATGCGCCGCCGACACCCTCGCCACCTGCCCCGCGAGAAGGTCCCGCGGCTTGTCGAAAAGATACACGCAACGCGTCCAGCCCGAGGCGGGCGTCTTCTCTCCGGGGTGATTCTCGAAGCGGATGTTCGCGTCCATCTCGAGTCGAATCCACTGGATGAGGCCGTGGCAGCGACCGGTCCTCGTCACCGGAATCCGCAACAGCCTGTCCTCCGACGGAAACTCGGCGTTGTTCTCGAAATCGAAGCGGAACACCTCGACATCCCCGCTCAGCAATTCGATGTCGAGGTCGTTGCGGCCGACGAACTGGCGCCGGGCGACGATCGAATTGAAATGGCGCAGATCGAAACCGCAGACATCCTCGACCACCATGTTCTTTCCGATCGACTCCCCGCCGAACAGCGCGAGCATGATGCTTCCCACCGCCGGAATCACCCTGCAGTTCGGCGTCAGGAGCCGCCGGCGCGCATCCTCGATACTCGGCAGCACCCGTTCCCCGACCAATTCGCTGGAGAATATTTCCGACACCAGGATATCGGCCCTCTGCGGCAGGTCGGTGCCGATCTCGAGTGCGGTGGACTTTTTGGCGATCACCTTGATCCGGCCATCGAGCGCGTTGTCCGCGATCACCCGCCTTGCCGCACCCGCGATGATCGGTTCCGCCTCGCAGGTGGTGACGGTCTTCGCACCCGCACGGGCTGCCATCATCGAGAGCAGCCCCGAGCCGGTGCCGATCTCGAACACGTTCGACTCCGGCGTGATCGCGGCACGCAAAGCGGCGTAGTACGCCTCGTTGCGTTCGGTGTCGTTCATCATCGGCACATGCCACAGGGGCACGAGCGTGCTCAGCGTCGAATTCAGCCCGTTGTAGGCCGCCAGCAACGACGGGTCGAGCTCGATCGCCCGGCGATAGGAGTCCACCGCCTCTCCCAACTTGCCGCTCGCCTCCAACGCCACGGCGAGGTTGTTGTGCGCCTGCGCGTAATCCGGCCGCAAGGCGACCGTTCGGCGATAGCTCTCGACCGCCGCCTCGTTCCTGCCCTGTGCCTGCAGCGCGAGGCCGAGATTGAAATGGGCGCCGGCGTAGTCGGGCTTGAGTCCGATCGCGGCGTGAAAGCTATCCACCGATTCGTCCAGTCGTGCGAGATCCTTCAGCGCGAGCCCGAGGTTGCTGTGGACTTCCGCCATGCCGGGTTTCAAGGCGAGCGCGCTGCGGTAGCTGACCACCGCTTCCTCGTGCTCGCCGAGGTCGCTCAGGACGTTGCCGAGGTTGCTGTGTGTTTCGGCCGCATCAGGCCGTATCGAAAGGGCCGCGCGATAGCTCTCCACCGCCGACTCGCGCTTGCCCTGGGCCACCAGCACGTTGCCGAGGCTCCCGTGGGCTTCGGCGTAGTCGGGCTTGAGCGCAATCGCCCTGCGATAGCTCGACACCGCCGAATCGAACTCCCCCTGCGACTGAAGCGCGAGCCCGAGATTGAAATGCGCACCGGGATGCTCGGGCCGCGAGCGGATCGCCTTGCCGATCAGATCAACCGCCGTTTCATTCCTGCCCTGCTGCTTGGCAATCACGCCCAGCCAGTGCAAGGCATCCGCATTGTCCGGCGCGATCTTCAGGATCTGCCGATACAGCGCTTCGGCCAGCGGCAGATTGCCCGCTCGGTGGTACGCGATCGCCGCCTCGAGCGCCTGGGGCACTGACGACTCGAGCATGTCTTTGGCTAGAGCGCCGTGTTCGATCGGCTGGTGGCAATGCTTGTATTTTTTCCCGCTGCCGCAATGGCAGGGGTCGTTACGGCCGAGTTTCATCGTGCGTCGGATTCCGTCGTCGTTCAGCGCCAGAACTGCTTTGACGCGATCCGCGCGCCCTCGGCCATCGCCGCCATCTTCGCCCAGACCACGTCCGGGTCCACCGCCGCCTGGCCGACCCAGGTGCCGTAGCCGCAGTCGCTGCCCGCAATCACGTTCTCCCGGCCCACCAGCGTCGCGTAGTTGCCGATGCGCTGCGCAATCAGTTCCGGATGCTCGATGAAATTGGTCTTGGATTCAAGCACGCCCGGGATCAGCACCTTGCCTTCGGGCAGCTTCACCGTCTCGAACAGCTTCCATTCGTGCGCATGGCGCGGATTCGCCGCTTCCAGCGAAATCGCCGCTGGTCGCGCACGGAACACCAAATCGACGATGTCAGCCAGCGGCACATCGTAATGATGCGGCCCCTCGTAGTTTCCCCAGCACAGGTGCAGCCGCAATTTCTCGGGCGCTATGTTGGCAAGCGCGTGGTTAAGCACCTCGATATGCAGTTGCGCCTTCTTGCGGAACTCCGAAACCGTCAGGTCCGCGTACTGGATATGCCTTCCCATCCCGAGATCGGGGCAGTCGATCTGCAGCACGAAGCCCGCCTTCACCACCGCCTCGTATTCATGGCGCATCGCATCGGCGATCGCGTACAGGTATGCCTCCTGCGAGGGGTAGTGGTCGTTGCGAAAGAACAGGCCCACCAACCCGGGGGAGGCCGCGCTCATGAATCCGCCCGCATGCTTGACCGTGGACAGCGCCGCCCTGAGGTTGTCCGCATCGGTAAGCGCGGCCTGCGCATCGCGTACCGTGATCGGCGCATCGCAGGCGGGCGTCTTGCGCCGCGAGCGGCCGGGATCGCCGAACACCTTCTTCGCGAGATTCGGAAAATCCACCAGGTCCTGGTAGACGAAGGAATTGCTCGTGCCACCGAAGCCGTCCAGCCGGTCCTTGATATAGGTGGCGTAACTCGGCTTGGACAATTCGCCGTCATTGATCAGGTCCACCCCCGCATCGGCCTGCTTTTTCACCACCTCCGCCACCGCCGAGCGGATTCGAGCGGCAAGCGCCGCCTTGTCCACCGGCACGCCCTCTTCCTTGGCGTACATCATGCGGATCAGGTCATCGGGACGCGGCAGGCTGCCGGTGTGCGTGGTGAGAAAACGTTCGGTGCTCCGATTCATGAAAACTCCCTCTGGACTCGATTGGTGCCGGATTTTCCCGCCGTCCCGATTCGGCAGGGACATCCTTCATGTTTCAGTACGGCCTTCCGTCCTTGTGCGTGAAGCGCCATTTGCCTTCATCGAGCACAGCCTTCAGGTCATCGTCGGGGTAGC
>CAMBSA010000118.1 GCA_945869935.1 Bordetella parapertussis
TTTGACGAGTTCTGGGACAAGGGCGTCCACGCATTCCCCGAACCCGCGAGCGGTGCAGTCTTCCTTGCCGAGTTCCGCGCCGATCCGGCGAAGAACCCGCTCAAGACACCCTCGGGAAAACTCGAAATCTGGTCGGAAAAGATCGCAGGCTTCGGCTACGCCGATTGCCCCGCGCATCCGGTGTGGCTGGAACCGGCGGAATGGCTCGGCTCCGAACTGACGCAACGCTTCCCGATCCACCTCATCTCCAACCAGCCGCGAACCCGTCTGCACAGCCAGCTCGATCCTGCGCCTGTGAGCCGCCAATCCAAGATCCGGGACCGCGAGCCATTACGCCTGCACCCGGACGACGCGGCAACACGTGGCATCGCCGACGGCAGCACGGTGCGCGTATTCAATGATCGCGGCGCATTCATCGCCGGTGTGAAGCTGGATGCGCAGCTGCGGCCCGGCGTCGCGCAGATTTCCACCGGCGCCTGGTTCGATCCCGAGACGCCCGGCACGCCCGGCTCAATGGACAAGCACGGCAACCCGAACGTGCTCACCTCGGACAAGGGAACGTCCAGCCTGGCGCAATCCAACTGCGTCCAGTCGCTGCTGGTGGAGATCGAGGCGCTGCCGATCGCACCCGCGGTCACCGCGTTCGACTCGCCCGCATTCGCCGCCGCAATCTGAAACGAACCGGGGAATTCCGAATGTACGCATGGCGCGCCCGCATCGGTTTCATCAGCCCCACCCATCGGGGAAAGGTGTTCGCGTTCTGGTACGACCGCGCGCCTGAGGGCGTGGAGATCATCCCGACCTTCATCGGATTTCGCACCAGCGACCAGAAAACGTTCGAGAGCGGTTTCGATCGCGCCGCGCAACTGGCAGACGACCTGAAGGCCGCCGGCTGCGACCTGATTTCTGTGAGCGGATCGCCACCGGTGCTGCTTCGCGGCCTGGATTTCGAGCGGCAGTGGCGCGATGGCCTCGAGCAGAAACTCGGCATCCCGGTGGTGACGCAGATGGAGCCGCACGCCATCGCCATGCAGGCGATGGGCATCCGGCGCGTGGCGATCGCGACCTACTATGGCGATGAACTCAATGAAGCGATCGTTCGCTATTTTCGCCGCTTCGACATCGAAGGCGTGCTACTCGGCGGTTTTCAGGACGCCGAACAGAACAAGGAGGCGCTGTACACCACGTCGCTCCGCGCGCTCGATGAGGTGTCTTTCCAGCAGGTGTACCGCTACGTCAAGCGCGGCGTCGTCGCACTCAAGTGCCCTGTGGATGGCATCTACATCAATGGCGGCGGCTGGGACGCGGTGCCCGCGATCGCACCGCTGGAGACCGATCTTCACCTGCCGGTGATATTCGCCCTGGCGGCCGAGATGTGGCAGGCCTACCGGTTGCTGCGCATCGAGCCGCAGGTCGAGGACTGCGGCGCGCTGATGCACGCGCCGCACCCCTGAGATTTTCCTTCCCGTTCGAACCCACTCAGAACTGCTGCACGTGCGTCTCGAAGTCCTTGCGCGTCGTGGCGTCCACCCGCTTGTTCACCACGCTCTTGTCGATCGCCTCGATCTGCAGAAGCTCCAGCATCTCGGGACTTGAGCTCTCGAACCAGTAGAAGAATCCGCGGGGCAGGTGAATGCCCTGCAGGGGGCCGAGGTCGCCGATCAGCGCATCGTCCTTGCCGTAGAACCTGGCCCGGCCCTTGAGCACGATCCAGATGCCGTCCTGCGCCGGGTGTGCATGCAGATTGTTCTCGCCGCCCGACTTGAGCACCTGCACCGTGGAATACACGATGTCGCTGCGGCACAGGGGAACAATGCCCTTGGGCTTTTCGAGATCGGTCGGTGTCGCGTACCCGAACACGCTGGCGGTGAGGGACTTGCCGTCGTTGTGCTGCGTCATCGCATCCTGGGAACCTGCGACCGGTTTGTTGCCTTCGTTTTTCATTTTTTCTCCTTGTGGCTTTGTCAGATCACGTTCATTGCGGTTTGATGCCGATTCTCTTGATCAGTGCGGACTGACGCTCGAGGTCACGCTGTGCATGGGAGCGAAGCCACTCCGGCGTGCTCGAGAGCGGCTCCAGCCCGACGACAAGCAAGGCCGCGCGCATCTCCTTCGAATCGATGACGCGAGCGACATCCGAATTCAGCTTTTTCAGGACCGCATCCGGCGTGCCGGTGGGCGCGAGCAAGGCATACCACGTGCCGAACTCGTAGTCGGGCAGACCCGATTCGGCCAGCGTCGGCAAATCGGGGGAGGCGCCGGTGCGCTTTTTCCCGACGGTGGCGAGCGCACGAACGCGTCCCGACTTCACATGCGGCGACGCGGTTGACTCGCTGGTGAAGAGGACCTGCGCCTCGCCGGTGAGCAGCGCGGTTGTGGACTGTCCCGCAGACTTGTAGGGCACATGCACCAGATCCACGCCCGCCTGCGACTTGAACAGTTCGGCCGCGAGGTGCGGACTGCTGCCAAGCCCGATCGAGGAGTAGTTGATCTGGCCGGGCTTGGATTTCGCCAAAGCGATCAGCTCGCCTACGGTGTTGACCTGCAGCGACGAGGGCACGATCAGCACTTGCGTCATTGTCGCGAGCAGGGTGATAGGGACGAAGTCGCGGTTCCAGTCGTAGGGAAGGCTGGCGTAGATGCTCGGATTGATCGCCACCTGGCTGTCGGTCCCCATATAGAGCGAGTAACCGTCGGGCGGCTGCTTGGCCGCGAATTCGGTACCGACGATGCCGTTAGCGCCCGGCTTGTTGTCGATCACCACCTGCTGCGACCAGCCTTCGGTCAAACGCTGCCCGAGCAGACGCGCAAGCGCATCCGCGCTCCCTCCAGGTGCGTAGGGAACCACGAGCTTCACCGGTTTGTTCGGATACACCGGCTGTGCGTTCGCGGCCTGTGATAGCGCGGCAAATGCAATCGCCGCCAGGGCAATCTGCCCGAGATTTCGTCTGGTTCCGTTCATGGTGCCCGTCTCCTGGTCAAAGCAGTTTTGCAACGTCTTTCTCGACCACCGTACCCTTGAAAAAGTCGGGATTCATTCCGGCATGCAGCATCGCCGGATTGGTGAAGGTGAATTCGCGGAAATCCGCCTCGTTCACCAGTCCGTGCTCGACGAGTTCATAGGCCTCCTCCAGCACCTCGCTCATGTCGGGCACGTCCCAGTGGCCGATGTCCGAACTGAACACCGCCTTGAGCCGCGCACCGAAGGGTATGTACTTTCCATCGAACGCGAGGCCGACGAAGGGATCGTCCGCCTCGCAGCCGAAATAAAAATTCGGCTCGAACAGGGCGCGCAGGTCCTCCGCGCTTCGGATGCCGAGGTTGTCGAGTTCGTGGGCGATCGTCGTGTCCTCGTGCCAGTAACGGCTCACCATCGAGCGACCGAGCTCCGGCTCCTTTGGATCCGGCCGGCCTTTCACCATGCCGCCGCCGTATTTCTCGAACAGTTCGGCCATCTGCTGGAGGTCGATGTGCTTCGGGTCGTAGAGGTCGATTGCACTGCGGTGGCGCTTGTCGCAATGGCCGACCAGGCCCGCATACAAATCGGCCGCCCACGCCACGCCGCCTTCGAGAAAGCCGAAATTCAGCGTCGGGAACCGTTTGCTCACACCGCCGAGCACCACCGCCTTGGCGAAGGCCTCGCCCGCTGCAGCGAAGCTCCCGACATGGTTGTGAATGTAGTGGTTGGTGGCCACACGGCTGCCCCAGCCGGTGCTCGGTGAATGCGAGGTGACCGCCACCTTGAGTTCGACGCACTTGGCCCAGAGCGGGTCGTAGTCGTAGGGACTGTCCACGCACAGGGTATCCATCCAGCCGGCATAGCCCGCAAGCTCGGGGGCCGCATCCGCAGCGGCGGGAATCGGCCGCTTGACGTTGGAGCTGATCACCACTGCCTTGAAGCCGAGCGTCTTCACCGCGTACTCGAGTTCCTCGATCGCCTCCTGCGGCGTGTGCGCCGGGATGGTCGCGATCGGCGTCATCCGCTCGTACTGGTCGCGGAAGTTGTCGGCGAACATCACATTGAGCGCACGACAGGTCCCGCGGCGCAGTTCCTCGTCGTCCTCGCGCATGGTGACCAGCGCGAGCGTCGGGTACACCACCGAGAAATCGAGCCCGAAGTCATCCATGCGCGATCGGAACAGCCGGGGCAGCATCGCGGTTGCCCGGTCGAGCGTATTCCTCGTCGGATGCGCCCAGGCGGTCGGGCGCGGCACGCGACGCCTGTGACGCTCCTCGATCGTCATCCGGTCCCAGCCGCCCGCCTCGCGCTTGGCGAAATAGCGCTCGGCGACCTTCGGTCCCGCCACCTGCTTCAGGTAGTCGAAATACACCGGACCGAATTCCAGCGCATGGCCGTCCGCATCCACTACCGGATGCCCGAGCTTCGATCGGATGTCGGCCGCGCGTGTTTTCGTTTTCTTGCCGGCCTCTGAGACTGTCGACATCGATGACCCCTTCCCCTTCGATTGAGTGGTACGACCCGGTGAAACAATCCATCGCGGGAACGCTCTAGCGTGCGCCCCGGATCAGCGTCCCCGGCATCGCACCGGTGGCCTTGCCGTTCTCGAAAATCGGCTCGCCCGAGACCACCGTGGCGACGTAACCGTCGGCACGTTGCACCAGCCGCCGCGCGTTGCAGGGAAAGTCGTAGAGCATCTCCGGCGCGCGCAGCCGCATATTCTTGAAATCGATGACGTTGATGTCCGCCTTCTTGCCCGGTGCCAGCACGCCGCGGTCGCCCAGCCCGAAGATCGACGCCGGACGCGAGGTCTGCAGCCGGATCACGTCCTCCAGCGGCAGCGTCGGGCCGCGTTTGCGGTCGCGCGCCCAGTGGGTGAGCATGAAGCTCGGCGTCGCCGCGTCGCAGGTCCGCGCCACATGCGCGCCACCGTCGCCGAGACCGAGGAACGCGCGCGGGTGCATCAGCATCTTCCTGAGCGCGTCGTGGTTGCCGTCGGCGTAGTTGGCAAGCGGCGTGAACAGCAGCTCGTGTCCGTCGCGTTCGAGCATGATGTCGAGCACCAGTTCAGCGGGATTCATGCCGCGCGCCTGCGCCATCGCCTCGACGCTCTCCTCGAACGGCGGTTCGTAATCCGGCGGATCGCCGAGACGGAACATCCGGCTGAAGCGTCCTGTGATGGTGCGGAAGATTTCCGACTGCGCCTCGACCTTCTCCGACAGCAGCTTCGCGCGGAACACCGGATCACGCAGCTTGGCCACCCTCCCCTCCAGCGGCAGATGCGCGATCGCCTTGTAGCTCGGATGCATCATGAACGGGTTGCGCGAACTGGTGAGACCGATCAGCCCGCCGAGCGGCCGGCCGGGCGTCTGCCCGTACAGCGGCGCACCCGCCGCGGCCCCCTTGTCCATCCGATCGAGGATGTCGGCGAACTTCTGTGGCGCGTCGTAGGTCTGGTTGAGCGCGAGCCATACCGGCAGCCCGGATTCGCGACGCATGCGCAGCAGCCAGGCGATTTCGCTGTCCAGGTCCAGCCAGTCGACGATGAAACCGATGATCCCGCCCTTGCC
The DNA here is from genome assembly GCA_945869935.1 of Bordetella parapertussis. GTDB lineage: Bacteria > Pseudomonadota > Gammaproteobacteria > Burkholderiales > SG8-39 > CAMBSA01. The sequence goes on from CAMBSA010000118.1 coordinate 5,530, forward strand.
GACGCTGCCGGCGGCCTTGGCGAGCGTGGTCACCTCGTTCACGTCCACGCCGTAGCCCGGTGCGTCCACGCCTTCCATGCTGCGGTGATTCGCCGAGCGCGTGCCGGTAAAGCCGAGCGCGCCCGCCTGCATGCCCTCGCGTACAAGGCGCGACATCTGTTCCAGTTCAGAAGGCGACGCGGGTTCATTCGCCGCACCCCGCGTGCCCATGACGTAGGTTCGAAGCGCCGCGTGCGGAATCTGCGCACCGATGTCGATCGCGTAGTTTCTTTTTTCGGTCGCGTCGAGAAACTCCGGAAAGCTTTCCCATTCCCAGCGGATGCCTTCCTTCAGCGACGCGCTCGGACTCTCCTCCACCGACTCCATCAGGCCGATCAGCCAATCGCGGTCCTGCGCTTTCGCGGGCGCGAAGCCGATGCCGCAGTTGCCCATGACCACCGAGGTCACGCCGTTCCAGGAGGACGGTGTCAGGTACGGGTCCCAGGAGATCTGCGCGTCGTAGTGGGTGTGGATATCCACGAAGCCGGGCGTGACGATCGCGCCGTCGGCGGAAATCTCGCGCCTGCCTGCACCGAGCCGGGGGCCTACTTCGGCGATTTTCCCGTCCTTCATCGCCACATCGGCGTGATACGAGGCCGCACCGGTGCCGTCCACGATGAGCCCGCCTCGAATGACCAGATCATGCATTTCCCGCTCTCCTTGAATACCTGTCCGCGATCGGTCCTAGACGCCGAACTTGTCGAGAACCCGTCCGGGTCCGCTTTGCGCACCGACATAGTCCCTGCCATCGAACACTTCGACGCCATTCACCCA
>CAMBSA010000119.1 GCA_945869935.1 Bordetella parapertussis
CCCAGTCAAGCGAGGGGCGCGTGGTGATGATGACGGTGTCCACCGGCGATGTCGGACGCGGCGCGGGCTTCGGCGACGAGCGCATGTGCACCGTGGCAAGCGCGAGCTTCTCGCGCGCCATCGGTTCGAACTTCCTCGCGGTGTCGACGCGGCCGGCCTCGAGCGAGCGCTGCGTTGCCCGTGCTCCCTTGCTGACGCGCGCGCCGTCGACAGCCACCGAGGCTTCGCCCGGGCCGGCGAGGGTCACTTCGATCGCCTTCGCGAAGTAGGTCAGCACGACCTGCGATCCGGCTTCGAGTTGCAGCCGGTTGTCCGCTTCGATATAGGCGAGCACCGTTGCGGGCCGGGAACGCGAGCCCTCGACAAGGGTCACCTTGCCTTTGATGTCGGTGATCATCGCGATGGGTGCCGCGGCGACGATCGGGGCGAGCAGGCATGCGGTGAGCAGTAGTGCGGCGGAAAACATTGCTGACAATTTCATGATTCGCACCTCAGGCGGTTTTCGGGGTGAGCGTTACGTCGGCAAGCAGCGGCGGCTGCCAGCCATAGAGATGTATCGATGTATGGCCGCGCACCGGGCGCTCGCCAAGATCGGCAAGACCTCCCGAGCGTCCGACCGAATCCGCGACGGGTGCGGAGCAGACAACGGGGAAGCCGACTTCACGGGTGATGCCTTCAAGGCGCGAGGCGAGGTTCACCACGTCGCCGATCGCGGTGTACTCCTGATGCAGTGCACCGCCCACATGGCCCAGCACCACTTCGCCGGCGTGCAGTCCGATGCCGATCTGCAACGGCTCCTGGCCGCTGTCCACGAGGCGGCGGTTCAGCGACTGCAGGTTGACCAGCATGTCCTGCGCCGCTTCGAGCGCACTTTTCGAGGCATTGGGGAGTTACTGCGGCGCGCCGAAAAACGCGAGCAGCCCGTCGCCGATGAACTTGTTGGTGGTCCCGCCGTGCTTGTAGATCGCCGTAGTCACCGCTTCGAAGTAGTCGTTCAGCAGGGCGATGACCTTCTCCGGGGCAAGCTTCTCGGCGCGGGTGGTGAATCCGCGGATGTCGCAGAACATGACGCACACATGGCGGCGCGTGCCGGCGATTCCCGGCTGGATGCGTCCTGCAAGGATTTCCTTGAGTATCTGCGGGCTGACGTAGCTGGAGAAGGCGCCTGAGAGAAAGCGCCGTTCGCGCACGCGCTCCCAGGCGTCGAACGCGGCGCGCGCGGCGAACGCGAGGATGGCGAGCACGGCAAGCGTGGCTCCTTCCACGCGCATGCCCTTCCAGAGCATGAGCACCGAGCCGGCAATGGCACATGTGATCGCAATCGCAAGCAGCACGATCTTGAACGGCCGTGTACGGAGCAGAAAGAAGCCGAGCGCAACAAGGCAGAGCAGGTAGTGCACCGGCGCCGGCATCGGCTGCACCAGCCCGTGGTGGAGCATCGAGCGGACGGCCTGAACATGGATCAGCGCGCCCGGTACGCGGGTGGTGTCGGGTTCGAACGCCGCCAGCGGCACCGGGAGCGAATGCCGGTCGGTGAAGGGAAGCACCACGCCAAGCAGGACCGGCTTGCCACGGAAGGTCTCGCTGAGCCGTGCATCGTCGCCGTGTTCCATCCAGTCGAGCACTTCGTGAAAGGGGATGTAGCGCACCGGATCGCCGATGGCGTAGTCGATCCAGCCCGACCATGGCTGATCGAAGCCGAGGTGTTTTGCCATCCGTCCGGCGAGCGTGACATCCCCCTCGCGTCCGCCGCAGTCCTGCTCATCGAATCGACGCACCACCTGGTCGGGGTCGAGGCACACCGCCACCGAGCCGAGGCCTTCCTTGCCGACGATCGAAAGGTAAGGTGGAAACAGCAGGCGCAGGTTGCCGTTCTCGTCGAGCGACTGCGCGAGCACGATCGGCACCGCGCCACGCATCGCGAGCAGTCCTTCGGCGAGCGGCTGGTCGTAGCGCGGCAGGAGGAAGTCGTACGATCGGTCGGGCAGCACGATGTCCAGGCCGAGCACCGAAGGCTTCGCCAGCGCCATGCCCTTGAAGAACCGGCCGAGATGCGGGTGCCATAGCGCCAGCGGTTCGCGCAGTTTCTGGAAGGTCTGCTCGTCGATGCCCACCAGCACGACGTCCTTTTCCACCGGCTGGGCACGATGCTCGCGCAGCCAGCGAAAGCCCGCGTCACCGAGCAGTCGATCGAGTGGCGCGAACGACTGTGACCCTGCGAGCGCCAGCCCCGCGGCGAGAACTGCCGCGAATGTTATGGCATGACGCAGCCGCTGATCGCGCATGGAGGCTTAGTTGGAGTGCTGCAGGTCGATCGCCTGCGAGATGTGCGGGAACGTGGAGGGCGTAACTTCCTGAACGAAATTGGATCCGTATTTCTGGTCCTGGCGGAACACCTTGTTGGTCGATGCCGCGGGGCCGATCGCGCGCGGGTCGGCGAGGTTCACCACCAGTTGTTCGCGGCCGGTGGCGCGGGCGAATTCGAAGTACTGGTCTTCGCCCAGTGGAATCACCGTCTCCTTGCCGGGTTCAAGGCTCACCACCTGGTCGGCGCCGGCCGGATAGATCTGGCGCCGCTCGCCGTTCGGGTTGATGTTCTCGATGGTCAGTTCTCCGCCGAAGGTCGAGACGATGCGCAGCTTGAAGCGCTCGCCGGTCTTGAAGCCTTCGCTTACCGGTCGGACCGAGTAGGTCTTGTCGGGATTCGCCAGCATGAGGGCGACGTGCGCACCCTGAAAGTTCTCCTTGCCGCCGGCAACCGAGATCGGTGTTTCCGGCGAGCCGACGATGACGTCTGCGCCGCGAGCGGCGATCGCCCCGCTTGATCGCGGCACAAGCCGCGCCCCCGAGTTGCCGATCAGGTTGGAGACGATGCCCTGGGTAAGAATGCCGGGGTTTGAGACCAGACCGCCGGTCAGCTTGCTCGTCAGGTAGCTTGCGAAAATGTCCCACACCGCTGAGCTCAGGCGCGAGATCGCGTAATTGATCAGAATGCCCCAGATGAAGCGCGGCTGAACGTCGCTGCCCTGTGCGCCGCTCTGCGCCCCATCCTGCGCTGCCGGCGGTGGCGGCGCAGCGGGGGCGGGCTGTTGCGCCCAGCCGGCCGAGGCCGCGAGGAGCGCTACAGCGGTGAGAGCGGCGGTCAGTTTTTTGATTTTCATGGTGTCTCCCCGTGGTGCATGGTGTGGGCCTCGTCGCTTTTTTGCAGTCGATCAGGGCGCATCGAGAAGGGCTTGGGCTTCGCGAGCGCCGGATACGTCGCCAGCCGCGTTCGATACATCGAGCGCCCGGCGGATAAGGCTGCGAGTACCATCCCTGTCGCCGTCTAGCTTGTGTACATCCGCGAGCAGAAGAAGATCGCGACGGATGCGATCCGCACGGCCGAGCGCCTGATCGAGCGCCAGTGCCTCGGCGAGCGCCTGGCGCGCGAGCCGAGTGTCGCGAAGCCCGATCGCGGCCTCCCCGAGTATCCGGTTCGCGTTGGCACGTTCGATGCGCGGGTCGTCCGCGGTTCCCTGGGCCGCACTGCCCGAGGCATCCAGCGCACGCCGCGCAAACAGGATCGCGTTCGCGTGATCGCCCGCCGCGAGCGACGCGCGCGCGCGAAGGTTCGCGATTGCGGCTCGCGCAGGGCATGCTGCAGGCACGCAGAGTTCTTCGGCGCGTCGTGACCAGTCGGCGGCGAGTGCATTGTCGCCCGCGTCGAACCCGATCAGCGCGCGGCGTGCCGCGGCTTCGGCCTTGCGCGCGGCGGGCAGCGCAAGCGGCGCGCTGGCGAGCACCGAATCGAGATGGGCTTGCGCCGCGGGCAGATTGCCCGCCGCCTGTTCCACCCGGGCGAGTCCGAGCAGGTTGACCGCGATGCCGTCGGTGTTCTCCACCGATCGGTCCACTCGCAGGGCGGATTCGTACAGGGTCCGCGCGGCATCGATGCGTCCGGCGCGCAGGGCGCGTGCGGCGCGCTGGTTGTAGTTCACCGCCTCGCGGACGGCGGCGCTCGGTTCGGGCGGTGCCGTGCCGCAGGCCGACAGCGACGCAATCAAGGCCGCAACCAGCGCCGCAACACCGGCAAACGGGAGTCGCCCGCTATTTCGCGGGTGTTGCGGATTCATGGCTGTCCAGTGCCGGGGCGGATTCAACCGGTTGCGGAAGGATGTTGCGGATCGGCCAGGCGCGCTTTGCGCCGTCCACTATTTCACGCGTGTCCTCCACCATCGCGCGGCCTTCCCTGATTGCATCGGGAAGCTGCTCGCCGAGCGCGCCGGCGATGCGTCGCGCATCCGTCGTGACGGATTCGACGTTCTTCAGGCTCTTGTCGAGCTTCTCCACGATCCTGGGCAACTCGCGATCGACGGTGGCGAGGGTGTTGCCGAGCGTGTCGATCGCGCGGCCGGTCTTGTCGAGCGTGCCGCGGGTGCCATCGAGCACTTGTTCCACCTTGCCGGAGATCGAATCGACGCGCTCGGTGGTGCCGCGTGCGAGTCGCTCGAGATCGCCGCGCATCGAGGCGATCATCGCGGTGGTGTCGCGGATGTTGCGTAACGTCTGGCGCAGATCGCCCTCGGGATCGTTGACCGAGGAGGTGAACTTGCGCACTTCCTCGAGGATCGGATTGATCCTGCCGGTGAGTTCCTCGGCGATGGCGACGAAATCGCGGTCACGGTCGAAGGAGAGCACCGCGTTGGATGCCACCGGCCGGGCGTTCCTGGAGCCCGGCACGATCTCGATGAATCCGGCGCCGATCAGGCTTTCCTTGGCAAGCCGTGCCTGGGAATCCTGCGGGATATGACGCAGATAATCGCTCTGCAGTTGCAACTGAATCTTGACCCGGGTATCGGGTTCGAGAGAAAGGTCTTCCACCGTGCCGATCTTGAAGCCGGAGAGTTGCACCGCCATGCCCTTCGAAATCCCGAGGGCGCTGTTCGCGAATACGTAGATTCGCGATGTCTGGGTGAAGTATCCCTGTCGTACCAGTGCGGCCGCCACCATGGCGACCACCAGCACCGCTGCAAGCCCCAGGAACAGGATTGCCTTGCGTTCCAGGCCGGAGAAGCGCGGATCGGAGTCGGTGAATATCGTCATGCTGCCCCTCAGACCTTGATCCAGTCGGCGGAGTCGGCTTGCTCCGGCTCGATATGCACCACCGTGCGGAACGGAAACCGTCGCAGATAGATCGCGCCGAGGACGAGTGCGCGTGCCGCCTCGCTGCGGGCGAGCCCGTCGGCAACCGAGTCGAGCACCAGCACCTCCGGTTCCGCGAGCATGGCGCGGACAAAGGCGGCGAGGCGACGCTCGAGCGCGCCGAGCTGGTCGGGCAGCCGAGCAGCGAGGTCACGAACCTGCTCCGGGGAATAGCCGAGTTCCGCAAACAAGCCTTCGGCGCGTGATTCGAGTTCGTGCGTGGGAACGGCGCCGCGATAGGCGAGCGGCAGAACGATGTTCTCCCACACCTTGAGGTTGGCGATCAGCCGTCCCGACGCGGGAACAAGCGCGGCGATTCCGCAGGCCTCGAGTTGACTCACGATCGCCTGTCTCTGTGCCGGGTCCGGCACGACAAGCCGGTAAGTCCTGCCCCGGTCGAGTGTGATTTCCAGCCGTTGTCTGCCGGCGCTATCCTGCGGTCGCCGCGGGAGCGCGATGGTGAGGCTGGTCGAGTGCATCCGGTCTTCTGCAGTGTGCATTTGAACGCGACCGCGACGATCGATCCGGATCGGGCTACGGTAGCGTGTGGCTCAGTTCACTTCCTCGAGCACCATCATCGCGGCGCCGTAGGCGCTTGAACAGCGTTTCTGGACCTGAAGCGAGCGTTTTGCCGGCGGCTCGCCGCATTCGTTGGAATTCGCCTGTGATGAGGTGCTGCTCACCAGCTGTATATCCTTTGATGAGGTCACGTTGGCCTGCACCATCGAGAACGGTCCGGCGGGTGTCATGCCGATCTTCGAGTAGTCACGCGGTGCGTCGGCGACGATCGCGAGCAGCTGATTCTTCCCGGCCGGTCCGCCCGCCTTGATCTGCCAGGCAGGACGCGGCAGCCGGATCGCCTGGCCCGCCTCGACGGTGTTGTTGGTGTCGAGCTGGTTGGGGAACAGCATGTCGAAGGTCTTGCCGTCGGTGCCCACCATCATCAGGTACACATAGCCGGCGTGGCTGGAGGTGAGCGAGAACGTGACGTCGTCCGAATTGATCTTGAACGCCGCCTTGCCCGATTGAAGCGTGACGACACGACGGTCGTCACGGCTGTTGTAGATGTCCTGAAGCGTGTAGAACGCGGCGGGCATCGCGTTCACCGGTGGCGGGGTCTGCACAGCGGGTTGCGGACGCGACGGCTGGGCGACGGGC
>CAMBSA010000120.1 GCA_945869935.1 Bordetella parapertussis
CCTGCTTCACATGACGTGCCTTGCGTCCAACAATGGCAATGAGTTCGCATTCGTAATCGAGTTGCGTTGAACACGGTGGGCGCACGATCGGTGCGCGATGGCCGATGAGCGAACTCGATCCGCGATAGAAGAAGCTTGGATAGGTCGGCTTTGCATGGCCGCCCTCGGCTGCGTGATCCACATAGTTTAGGCCGAGACAGACAATCTTCCCGGGACGCGAAACCGGTGGCAGGAAGTTGAGGCCGTCGACGGCGCGGGTTGCCGATGCGGGAGCGGATGCCGCGGCGGCGGCAAGTGCTTCGAGCCCTTGGCTGCCGTATGCCTCGAGCACCTCGCCGATGTCAGTCGGTGCGCCTGAGCGAAGGCTGGTCAGATCGACCACTTTGTCGCGGGTCAGGATGCCCAGCGCGGCTTTGCCTTCGCGGGCGAATCGGACGATACGCATCAGGTATTTCTCCAGAGGGGTGAATGTGGGTGGTTGAATTTGAGGTCGCGATCATGATCGAGAGCGCCAATGCGGTCAATTCACCGATGTGATGCCGATTGCGGCACGGATCACCAATGCGAAAAGTGAGGGTCTGCCGACCCCGGGAGATGAAATTCGAGCGTAAATAGTCTCTGGACGAGGGAATTTTCGCGTGGCTCCCCCGGAAAAATTGCACCTGGGCCGCGTGCATCGAAAACAATCGAAAACTCTTGACAGTCCACTTTCGGATAAAATTCTATCCCTTTGATTTTTATAATTATCTCAATTTCGAATTGTGGTGAAAAGTTAGCGTAAGTCCCTGTCGCGACAGAAGAATCCGATGAAACTACCTTGACCGCCCTCATTCTTTCCCTTAAAGTGGTGAAAAGTAGGTTGAAGTGGGAAAAAATGGTGTTTCCCGCTCACCAAGGGGAGAGTGCGTGTTTCAGGGGGCAAGCGAACTCAGTCTCGATGCGAAGGGCCGGCTAGCTGTCCCCACGCGGCATCGTGACGCCCTTCAGTCCGGAGGTGCGGCGGTTGTCCTCACCGCACACCCCGACGGTTGCCTGCTTCTATATCCACGCCTTTCGTGGGAGCCGATCGGTGCGCGGGTTCAGGCTCTCTCCTCGTTCAATGAGCAGGCCCGATGGTGGCAACGACTTCTCGTCGGATTCGCCGAGGAGCTCGAACCGGATGCTCAGGGGCGGATTCTCGTCTCGCCCGCGCTGCGCAAATTTGCGTCGCTCAAGAAGGACGTGATGCTGGTCGGACAGGGCAGTCATTTCGAGCTCTGGGATGTCGAGCTCTGGAACGAGATGCTCCAGAAGGCAATCACGCAGGCGGCGTCCTCTCCGCCACCCGGCACCGAGAATTTCTCACTGTGACCAGGGCGCTTTGAACACCGATGGCCACCTTCCCGTTCTCACCGAAGAAGTGCTTGAGGCCCTCGGTGTCAGCGACCGGCCTGAAGGAATCTTTGTCGACGCCACGTTCGGACGAGGCGGACATTCGCGCAAGATTCTCGAGCAACTCGGCCCCGGCGGGCGCCTGCTCGCATTCGATCGCGATGCAGACGCGATCGAAGCCGGTCGGGCGATCAAGGACCGTCGTTTTACCCTCGTGCACGCGGCGTTCAGCGAACTCGAATCGCAGGTGCGCGCGCTCGGAGTGGCAGCCGTCGACGGCGTTCTTCTCGACATCGGCGTCTCTTCGCCGCAACTCGACTCCGCAGACCGCGGATTTTCCTTTCGCCGTGACGGGCCGCTGGACATGCGCATGGACCGTACCCGGGGTATCACCGCAGCGGAATGGCTCGCCGGCGCAAGCGAAGCCGAACTGAGGGAGGTACTTGATCGCTATGGGGAAGAACGGTTTGCTAAACAGATTGCAAAGGCGATTGTTGCTGCTCGCGAAAGAGGGCCTGTCACCCGGACCCGGGAGCTTGCCGATATCGTGGGTGCGACCGTCAGGACGCGTGAATCACATCAGGATCCGGCGACGCGGACGTTTCAAGCTCTACGGATTTACCTCAATCAGGAGCTTGAGGAATTGTCGTTAGTGATGCCGCAGGCATTGGCCATTCTCGCCCTGGGCGGTCGGATAGCGGTGATCAGCTTTCACTCGCTCGAAGACAGGATCGTGAAGAACTTCTTTCGCGATCGGGCCCAGCCGCGCGTGCCCGATCGCCTGCCGCTTCGTCAAAGTGAAATGCCCAAACCCGAACTGCTCATCGTCGGCAAGGCACTCAAGGCCTCGGACGTAGAAGTTCGCGCGAACCCGCGTTCACGCAGCGCGACCTTGAGAGTCGCGGAAAGACCGTCATGATCCGTCGCCTGATTGCCCGGGAATTGTCCGGATTGCGGGGCATTCTGACCCGCTGTGAGCGCAATGTTGCAGCGTACATCGCGCCCGGAAGGGTGGCATGACGCGCCTGAACCTTGTTCTACTGGCGATGCTGGTGGTGTGCGCGCTTGCGCTTGTGACATCGCAGCACAAGGCGCGCAAGTTGTTTATCGCGTTCGAGCAGGAGCAGGAGCGTACCCGGGCGCTCGAGGTCGAGTTCGGCCAATTGCAACTCGAGCAGTCCACCTGGGCAATGCACGGACGTATAGAGAAGATCGCGAGCGACCGTCTTCGGATGCGCTCGCCGGACTCCAAGCGGATCCAGCTTGTGCCGCCTCCGGAGGCGACGCGGTGAAATTTTCCACCAGTCCCGTCCTCGAACTGCGCCTGCCGCTATGGCGTTCACGCGTCCTGATCGTTCTGTTCTTCTCGGGGTTTGCGGTTCTGGCCGGTCGAGCCGTCTACCTGCAAGGATGGAACGACGATTTTCTTAGAGCCAAGGGAGCGTCGCGTTACAGCCGTGTGATCGAAGTCAGCGCGAATCGCGGCCGGATCCTCGACAGAAACGGCGAGGCCCTCGCCGTATCGACGCCGGTGAAATCCATCTGGGCGATACCGGGTAACGTCAGCTTCGAACCGGAAAAGCTCGTGCGGCTGGCGCAGTTGCTGGACATGTCGAAAGAGGATGTCCGGAAGAAGATCGATGGCGCAGGCGTTGACTTCGTGTACATGAAACGTCAGGTGCCGCCGGAGGTGGCGGACCGGATCGCGGAATTGCGCATCCCGGGACTGGGTCAAAGCCGCGAGTACCGTCGTTACTACCCCGGGGGCGAGGTAATGGCGCATGTGCTCGGATTCACCGGGGTGGATGGTTCCGGTCAGGAAGGCATCGAGCTCGCGTTCCAGAAGGATCTTGCGGGAGCGGCGGGCAGTCGCAGGGTAATTCTTGATCGAAGCCGCCAGGTCGTCGAGGATCTCGAATCGATCCGTGCGGCCCGGGAGGGGCGCGATCTGACTCTGTCGATCGACGCGAAGATCCAGAGCCTTGCATTCAGCCAGCTGAAGGCGGCGATCGAACAGAACCGCGCGAAGGCGGGCGGGGTAATGGTCCTCGATGCCTTGACGGGCGAGGTTCTGGCACTCGCGAATCTGCCTTCCTATAACCCGAACAACCGTTCAAAGCTTGTCGGCGAACAATTGCGCAATCGGGTGCTCACCGACACTTTCGAACCCGGTTCGACGATGAAACCTTTCACCGTCGCGCTTGCCTTGGAGCTTGGCAAGATCACGCCCGAAACCGTGATTCAGACGTCACCCGGAAAACTTACTGTGGGCTCGGCGACTATCTCGGACTCGCATCCTCACGGGGCGCTGTCGGTTGAGGAAGTCATCCAGAAGTCGAGCAACGTTGGTACGGCAAAGATTGCGCTTGGACTCGAACGCGAAGACATGTGGGGCATGTTCCATCAGGCGGGATTCGGCACCGCGCCGCCGGTCCAGTTTCCCGGAGCGGTCGCGGGAAAGGTCAGACCGGCGAAGTCGTGGCGACCGATCGAGCAGGTAACCATGTCCTACGGCTACGGCCTGTCCGTGTCGCTTCTTCAGCTGGCCCGTGCGTACTCGATATTTGCCCGGGACGGCGAGCTGGTTCCGGTGAGCTTCCTCAAGACCAACGGACCGGTTTCGGGAGAGCGCGTGCTTTCGCCCTCGACCGCGATCGCCATGCGCAGGATGCTTGAGATGGCTGCATCCAACGGGGGCACCGCTCCCAAGGCGCAGATCATGGGCTACCGGGTCGCGGGCAAGACCGGCACCGCTCACAAGCAGGAAGGCGGTCGCTACGCGAATAGCAAGTACCGCGCTTCCTTCGTCGGGCTTGCGCCTGCGAGCAATCCGAGGCTCGTCGTCGCCGTGATGATCGACGAGCCGACTGCCGGCAAGTACTTCGGCGGCGATGTCGCTGCGCCCGTGTTTTCGAAGGTGATGGAAGGCGCGTTACGCCTTCTCGGCGTGGTGCCCGATGCGCCGATGAAGCCGATCGTTTTGCCTCCCGAGGGCGCCGAAGTGCAGGAGAGCATCTGAGCGTGGAATGCCAGTGGACGACACCGTCAACCGAATACTCGACGAGCTGCGAAAACAGGGGGTCAGTGTGACCTCGCTGTGCACCGACAGCCGGCGCGTCGAGCCGGGCGACGTGTTTCTCGCCTATCCGGGGGAACGTGCGGACGGAAGGCGTCATATTGGTGCCTCGATCGCGCGCGGTGCGTCGGCGGTGCTGTGGGAGCGCTATGGCTTCGACTGGGATTCGGGGTGGACTGTTCCCAATGTTTCCGTGACGGGGCTGCGTGCAGTTGCCGGGCATGTTGCGCATGCGGTGTATGGAAAACCGTCGGAGCGCTTGTGGATTGCGGGCGTGACCGGAACGAACGGCAAGACGTCGGTAAGCCAATGGATCGCGCAGGCATTCTCATTCCTCGGGCGCCGTTGCGGCGTGATCGGGACTCTGGGCGCGGGATATCCGGGTGCGCTGCAGGCATCCATCAACACGACCCCGGATGCGGTCGAGTTGCAAAAAGTGCTTGCGAAATTCGTATCGGACCGCGTGGATGCGGTGGCGATGGAAGCGTCATCGATCGGATTGCACCAGGGACGGGTCAACGGAGTACGTTTTGCGACGGCGGCCTATACGAATCTTTCGCGTGATCACCTCGACTATCACGGCAACATGGAGGAGTACGCGGCCGCCAAGCGCCGACTTTTCTTCACGCCCGGATTGTCCGCGTCCGTGCTCAATCTCGATGACGTCCAGGGCGTTGCAATTGCCGGCGAGCTCGCCGGCACGTCGGTGCAGCGCATCGGCTATAGCCTGTATGCCGGCGGGGCGGAGCGGGCAGGCGTCGACAGGTATCTCGAAGCGCGCGAAATCACGCTCTCGATGGGTGGCGCGAGTTTCCTGATGTCCGGATCGTGGGGCGAGGCGAGGATCGAAACGGCCGTGGTTGGACGTTACAACGTCGCCAATCTGCTCGCCGTCGCGGGGGTTCTCTTATCAGCAGGCGTCTCGCTTGAACGGGTTGTTCAGGCGTTGCGCGCCGTTCGTCCGGTTGCAGGCCGCATGGAGCGCCACGGCGGCGACGAGCAGCCTCTAGTGATTGTCGACTACGCACACACGCCTGATGCGCTTGAGAAAGTTCTGGTCGCGTTGTCCGACATTGCTCGAAACACCGGCGGACGGCTTGTGTGCGTATTCGGTTGCGGCGGCGATCGCGATCGCGGCAAGCGGCCGCTGATGGCGGCGGTGGCTTGTCGTTACTCCGATCACATCGTGATCACCTCGGATAACCCGCGCGCCGAAGATCCGCGGGCTATCGTCGACGAAATTCTTCATGGTGTGGATCGCTCGAGCGGAATTCCCCTGGATGTGATTTCCGACCGTTCGGTGGCGATTGGCCATGCAGTGCGGCTTGCGGGAGCCCGGGACATCGTCCTGCTTGCAGGCAAGGGACATGAGGACTATCAGGAGATCGACGGCCGGAAGCTTCCGTTCTCGGACAGTGCGGAAGCCGAGCGCGCACTCGGGGAGTTCAAATCGTGATGACGCTCGCCGAGGCGGCAGCAATGGCAGATGCCGAACTGCGCGGGCCCGCAGGGCTCGCGATCGCGCAGGTGTCCACCGATTCCAGAGAATTGCCGGCGTCGGCCTTGTTCGTAGCGCTGCGCGGCGAGAAATTCGACGGCCACGACTATGTGCCCGCCGTGCGCGATGGCGGTGCGGCCGCGGCGATGGTCGATGCACGTGGAGCAGCTTCGCTGGTTGATTGTGGCCTGCCGTTGCTCGTCGTTGAGGACACCCGCAAGGGACTGGCACGTCTCTCGGGTGGCTGGCGGCGCCGGTTCTCCATGCCTTTGATCGCCGTCGTGGGATCGAACGGCAAGACCACGGTCAAGGAAATGATTGCCTCGATTCTCAGGGCGCAATTTCCCGCGCTTCAGGGGGGCGAGAGCGTC